>CAYPYC010000071.1:0-3807 GCA_964414905.1 uncultured Dehalococcoidia bacterium | reverse complement strand
CTAACGTATCAACGTGTTTGCCAAATGCTCTCAATAAAGCTTCATTTTTATCTTTGCGCGAATCTGCAATTATTACTGCTTTGCCTCCGCCTAAAGGTATTCCTGCAGCTGCAGATTTATAAGTCATAGCTCTGGACAACCGTAAGACATCAATAGCGGCTTCAGTTTCACTTTTATACGGCCATATCCTTACTCCTCCACAAGAAGGTCCTAAAGTTGTGTCATGGATTGCTATTAAGGACTTTAAACCTGTAGATTTTTCGTTGCAAAAAACAAGTTGTTCGTGGTCGTATTCCCTCATATATTCTAAATGTTTCATCTTCGTAATTAATTCTCCCAAATTTCTGTGTTTTATTGTAAATCATAAGTGGGAAAAAACATATGACGGCAATGAATAGAAATCGAAATCTCAATACATGTATACTTCTATAGAAATATGGAATTAATATTGACTGTCATAAACTTAAAGTATTGGTGAATGAAAAATGAAACGAGATGAATTACGAAAAATAATTGTAGGCCCGATGGCGACAGTAGCTACTCCACTAGATAGTGAATATAAAGTTGATTATGGTAAGATGCATGATTTGACTAATTGGTGGATTGATAGTGGTCTTAAGACTGGGAATAGTGTGATAAAAGTTGCAGCCGCGATGGGAGAAGGTCCTCAACTAAGAGATACTGAATGGCCCCATTTGCTACGAACAACGGTACAAGCTTCAAAAGGAAGAATTCCAATTATGTGTGGGATTCATTATAAAGACACAATAAGAGCAATTGAGGATATCAAGTTAGCATCAGATTTGGGAGCTGTAGCAGTCCAATTGTCAGCACCGATTCATAATGGTCCTACAGAAGATGATAATTTAAGATTTTATGAAGATGTTTCAAAAGCAATTGATATAGGTATATTGATATATAACACTCACGCAATGGCTGGAGGAGCTATCAGCGTCGACGGGTTTAGAAAAATGGTAGATTTTGAAAATGTTGTGGCTATTAAATGGAGTCCTCCTCCTGCCGAACGACCTATGCCTGGGAAATATGAAGAGATTTTTGAACTAAATCAAACTTTCAATATTATAGATAATTGTTTTGGTCCAGTTAGATGTTTCAAATTAGGTGGCCATGGTTACATAAATCATACTGTCGATATTTACCCTCAACATGATATAAAGCTTTTGGACCTTCTACGTGACGAAAAATACGAAGAGGCAGAGCAATTGTGGGATGCAGTTGAAGGTCCTATCGGTATTTTTTCAGCGAAAGTAGGTGGGCGATCCGGTGGGCAAGCCCGAGTTAAGAAAGGGATGATGGAAGTAATGGGTAATTCATGTGGTGTTTCTAGGCCGCCATCCGAGCCGTTATTGCAAAATGAGATAGATGAACTTAGAGAGATTCTTAGGAGTTTTGGTTGGCCTGTGGCAAAATAAGGTTTTTGATACTAACCTCTAGCAGGTTCGGACATGGTTTTCTTTAATTCCTTGGTAATGTCTGCTAAATGAGTGTCATTTTCCATAACTTGCTTCAAATGAACCATTCTTTGGTCAGATGCTGTATTAACCATTATGTCACCATGAATCCTGTCTATCCAAAATCTAGCTTCCTTGCCTAAAATATTTCTTAATTCATCCAATTGATCATCTCGGAATTTTTCTGTGAAATTCATAGTAAACATCCGACGTGCATTTGAACCTCCCCATGAAGAATGTTTTATGTTGTGATTAAAGACCGCAACATCTCCTGGGTTAGTCTCGAGAGGTATAGCAGGTATTTCATTACCGTTAAGGCCGAACAGGTTACTTGGGTTATCTTCGTTGCCAACAAGATGGTTTTGAAGTGAGTCAGCAAAATATGTGCCTTTTTTATGACTTCCTGGAATAACTCGTAATGCTCCTGAATCAGCAGTAACTTTATCAAGATAAAATGCTATTTTGATTGTTAATACTGGTCTTGCTCCGTAACCATCAGAATGCCATCTTGTGTCTCCTACGTAATAGTTGCCATCTCCTGATGTATAGTTAAATTCTTCACCACATATACTTGAGGCAATATCATGTATGCGTGGATCATCCAGCAATGAGGATAAATACTCACTTTGATCAGCAAACGGAAGTATAACTGACCTTTTGGTGCCGTCGTGATTCTGGTTTGAATTTTTCCAGACAAGTTCGAATTCGTCAATGATTTTATCTATTTTGTCATCTAATAAATTTGGGAAATATAAATATCCGAAAGCATCGAAATATTCCATTTGTTTTTGACTTAACGGCTGTTCAGTTTTCATGAATTCTCCACCAAATTAATTTCGCATTTATGGATGTTGGTTAGTCTATAGTTTGTCCGCATAGGCGTCAATGTGAAATTGTTTTTGATAAAACGTCCATGAAATGTGGGTAGTCAAACTCGGTCGGGTCTGAGTTCATCGGATAATAGTGAGAAGTCTCAAAAGACTTTTCAATAATTTCATGACCTGCCCTTAATGATGGCAACAGGTCTATTGCGATTAATTGCCCCAAAATATTTCCTGCTGCCGTTGCTTCTGTGGGACCAGCCCTGACTTCTAAACCGGTAGTATCAGCACACATTTGGTTTAAGACCGCGTTGTTAGCGCCTCCTCCCACTATCTGGATCGTTTCGATAGGTTTACCCAAAATGTGGGATAAATTATCTAAAGTAAATTTATATTTAAAAGCAATACTTTTCAAAATAATCCTGATTAATTCTTGATTTGAATTTGGCAACTCTTGATTTGTAAGGTTTAAATATCTTGTAATCTTTTTAGGCATATGCCCATGAGTTTGAAAACTGAGATGGTCAGGGTCTATAGTTGATTGAGATTTAGGTGCTTCTTTGGCAGAAGCAATGATACTTTCTATAGAGTAATTGAATCCTTGAGATTGCCATGTTTCCAGACATTGCTGAATCAACCACATACCGGTTACATTTTTTAAAAATCTGATGTTACCGTTAAATCCTATCTCATTCGTGAAACCGAATTTTAAACTCTGATTACTGATGATAGGGGTATCAGTTTGTATGCCTACTAAAGACCAAGTACCAGAGCTTATGAATGCGGATACAGTTTGTTTGGCATTTGGAATTGCAGCTACTGCTGAAGCCGTATCATGTGTAGCAGTCAAAGCCACCTTAGTTTCGTGCAAATCGAGGTCTTTTCGTATTTTGCTTTGCAGGGTTCCAAGTATGTGGCCTGGCTGAGATATATTAGGCAATATTGAAGTAGGAATATTCAATTTATCAAGAATATCTGAAGCCCATTGTTTTTTGACCGGGTTATAAAATTGGCTTGTACTAGCATTTGTTAATTCAGCGGTTTTTATTCCTGTTAACCAAAAATTCAGCAAATCTGGTATGAAAAGTAGTGTTTTAGCTTTTTCGATATTAGATTGTTCAGATGATTTTTCTGCGTATAGTTGGTAGAGAGTGTTTATTGGCATAAATTGAATGCCAGTTTGAGTATAGATATAATCCTTGCCGAGTAATTCAGTCACAGTTTGCATTGCGGTTATATTTCTTTGGTTTCGGTAATGTCTTGGCAAAAATAAACAATCATCATTTCTATCTAAAAGAACAAAATCTACAGCCCATGAATCAATTCCTATAGTAGCTATATTATTCCCATATAGTTGTTTAGCTTTACTGATACCAGTAACTATGTTTTTAAATAGATATTTGATATTCCAACAAATAAGTCCGTCAATGTTTATTGGTGCATTTTTGAATCGGTGAACCTCATTGATTTTGATATTATTTTCATTGTAAATACCACATATTATTCGTCCACTT
>CAYPYC010000070.1:970-6363 GCA_964414905.1 uncultured Dehalococcoidia bacterium | reverse complement strand
ATGAACAAAATCCCATCCATTGGGATTGGTTATAGCATCATTCCAATTCAAATTGCGATCGTTGATACTTACAGATATTTCATCACCATTAAATCCATCAAAAAGTAATTCTAATTCGCAATCTGCCAGTATGTTTTTGGAAATTGAATCTTCTATATCGTCGGCAACATTTATTTCAACATCAGCAGTTTGATCAGCGATTGTGGTTTCAATAGCTAGGGGCAACTGTGTTTTTGGTATGCCGTTTCTAAATGACATATGTAGATGACTTGCAGTTCCAAATCTAGAATAAGAACGGTCTCTTTCGTACCTTTTATCTAGGTGTTTTAACTTGTCAGGAGAAGACAATTCCTTTAATTCATTTTGTTTCCAACTAGCGCTCATGCTATATAGGTTAAATAAATGAATTCCATCTATTCCTTGATTCCAATAATTTGCTGCTATAGCTCTAAGTGTTAACTGGTCAACAGCAGGTCTTAATCCTTCTAAGCAACCAAATATGTGGATGTTTTTACTTGAAGCCTTTTGTACGAATTCATGTATGGGGCTATCGAAAGGGATAAATCCGCCTCCGGCGACAACTATATCTACTAAATCTTCTTCTATCCATGTTTCAACATCCAAACCGATTCCCAAAGAAGCACTAAAACTAGCGGGAACCCTGACTATCAAGTCGTATTTTTTATTATTGATTTCTCCAAGTTTATCCATTCCAGTTCGAATATATTTAACCATGTCAGTTATAAGGTAGGCGTTGGAAATTGCTTGTTCTACTTTAAAATACCCCGGATGTCTCATGAAATCTAATTCAACACCATCTACGTCGAACCTTTCTATTGTTTCTAGTATCACATCTGCTTTCATCTTCCTTACTTCTTCAAATGAGAAATCGAGCCCTCTACCGATTCCCCACTCCATGCTACCTTTTAAGGGTTCTTTACCTCTGTTAATAAGGTATTCAGGGTGTTCAAGACGAAGTTTATCTGTCATATCGCTGTCATAATGTTGGTTCATCCTGAAAGAAGGGAAAAAATCCATGCCTGCTTTTCTACATAATTTAGGGATGACAGATAAAGGACCACCATGTTTTTCTATAAATTGCTCTAAATTACCTGGGTTTCTACTGTCGCTGAGTTCACCTATTTCAGTTTCGAAATTATAAGTGTATGCTCCTGAAGACCATATAAAACCGTCTATTGCTGAACCTACGTGCGGCTCAATCATCTCGTCCCACATGATTTCTGGTGTCACTGGATTTCTGAAATGTAAAATCCAGCTATCGTCATTGGATAAAACTTTTCTGTTCTTACCGCTTCTTGGCATTGGTATGTCCTTTTTATATAAATAGATTTGCTAACTGTGAGTTATTTGCACCTGTATTTTATTGATTTTAAGTGTGGCAGGTTTTGGTATATTTGTTTCTTTACTTTTTATTCGGATAATATTTTCACCAAATCTAAGAGTTTCAGGTGCGATTGTAAATGAATACACTTTACCCTCAGTTATTGTAGTTATGGTTTTTGATGGATATATATTCCATTTAGCGTCATAATTTCCCATTTCTAGTCCGTTCGTAATAGTTGCATCGTCAAGTTTTAATTCATGCTTGTTTACAGATATTGAGCCAAGGTCATCGCTACCAATGCGCTCAAACAAAAATTTTATTTCTAAATTAGTTTTAGTTTCTTCCATTTTGTCAAAATACTCGGGTATATCCATGTATATTGGTACCCCGTCAGTATGGTGAGTAGAGTCTATTACAACAGGTATCTGTGTTCGTTTAATCGCATTTAAAAATGAAAAATGTAATTTAGATTCAGGTTGAAATCTGTTTCTATCATCTGTCGCGTATATTTTGTTTGTTTTTTTCAATAAATTAATATCTGAGATCGGTTCTAGAACTTCTTTTTTCCACTCTTTCGACATGGAATAAAAATTGAAAAGGTATATTCCGTCAACTCCAGCTTGATAATATCTGGAAGAAATCGCATTTAATACATTTTTATCCGTACCATGGGGATGTAGGGCTTCTAGACATCCATAAACTGAAGTTTCAGTTCCTTTGGTTAAATCACAGAATTCCTGTATTGGCATTTCAAATGGAATCATTCCTCCACCAGCTACCACTACATCTATCAATTTATCTGTTACCCATGTGTTTATGTTTAGTCCTATTCTTTTACAGTCGGAGAGGGTTGGTGGTACTCTAACAATCAAATCGAGGTGCTTATTTCTTTCTTTTCCAATCTGATTCATCCTGTTTCTAATACCCGTAATCATGTCTGTCATCAGATAGTGATTTGAATTAGATTCTGAAATTTTGAAAAATGCTGGATGCCGCATAAAATCTAACTCTATACCGTCAATATCCCACCTTTCGGCTAATTCTAGGATTATACTGCTCATGTAATTTCTAACACGATTTATCGCATAGTTTAATCCCGTGCTAACTCCCCATTCCATACTAGGTTCAGCATTGATTTCATTCCACCCAATCAGATATTCAGGGTTGTTTTTTCTAAATTTACTGAATGAAGGATCGTCGATATCGATATCGTAATGTTCATTCATTCTTACTGAAGGATAAAATTTAATGTTTGCTTTTTTGCACAAATCTGTGATGACTTCCATTGGGCCACCATAATTTTTTATAAGAAAGCTAAGGTTATCACCTCTTGTTTTCTGACTTTTATCTTTTGAATTACTATAAGCTTGGTCAGAGCGTTCACCAATATTAGTTTCAAAGTCCCATATGTCATGGCCTCCAACTGACCACATAAATCCTTTTATGGGTGAGCCTATATGAGGCTTAATCATATCTTCCCACATTTTATCCGGGGTTAAAGGAGGATTAGTAAAGGCTAATATCCATGCATCGTCATTTGAAAAAATCTTATGTTTCATTATGTTTTTGTCCGTTATTTCTTTTACCAATAGCTATTGTGCTTGGATGATACATTTCATTTTGATGCTATGCAACTTAACAAAGTTCGTTTTACGTAAAAAACATTAAATGTACGGTTGTAGTATTTGGATCAGTTCTTCAAATGATTCCCCGATTTTGGATGAACTCGTGTCTATAGTAAATTTGTTGTTTAATAATGATGCTTCATACTCCTCATCAAATCTTTTTAGTACATGTTCAATATCTTTTTCTTTTAAACAGCCGTTTGAATGCGGGTCTGCTTTCATTCTGTTTTTTATTATTTCAGGGGTAGCTTTTACCAATATTAGGATAGTGTCAGGTGCTATTTCTAATATCTGCTCTTCAAAGGAACGCATAGATTTTTCCCGCTCTCCTTTTTGTCCAGACCCTCCGTAATCAAAATACAAAGGCGCATAGATACCTTCTTCTATATGAGCTCCAATCATAATATGATGGTTCTGTTTGTAAAACGCTTTTTGTATATGGTATTCAAGATGATACCTTTGGAACATTTCTTTTAACCTGGGAGTTAGACCTAGTATCATTTCTTGTTCTTGTTTGGTTAATCCAGTACGTGACCAATCTCCATTTGAGGCATCAGGATGTTCTGCTATAAGGTCATTTTGTTCTTTTAATGTTTTGGGTGTTGAAAAATTATTCACATGCGGTATTTTCCAGTGGTCGTGAAATGCATTAAGTTCCCAACCTGTTTTTTCTTTACCGTTTTCGATGAATCGTTTTTTACCCCATTTTGCGAGTTCAAAAGATAATGTAGTTGTCCCTGAGTATTCGCATCCAGTTATTATTAGCCTCATGTTTTACACCTATAGAAATATATTTTATGAGATTATAGCGCAATTCGATTAGATAAATGTTGAGAAAACTTGTTAACATGAGGTAATCATATGGAAATTGCATTTACTGAGATGCTCAATTAACGAGGAGAGTCATTTGAGACTCAAAAACAAAGTAGCAATCATTACTGGTGGCACGTCAGGTATGGGTAAAGCGACCGCTATTTTGTTTGCAAAAGAAGGTGCGAAAGTGGTCATTTGTGGTAGAAGGTCTGATTTAGGAGAGCAAATCGTCAAAGGAATAAGAAATAAAAATGGAGATGCTGTTTTTATTAAGGCAGATGTTTCAAAAGAAAAAGATGTTAAGGAACTTATTAAACATTCATTATCTAAATATTCGAAAATAGATGTGCTATTTAATAACGCCGGGATAAATGAGAAAAAAATGTCCACTATTACCGATGAAACAAAGAATAGTTGGGACAATATATTAGATGTGAATTTAAATGGGATGTTTTTAATGATTAAGTATGTAATAGCAGAGATGGTTAAAGTGGGTAGAGGTTCTATAATCAATAATTCATCTGTTTTATCTTTTCAGGCGAATAAAATACCCTCTACCTCGTATCATGCTTCTAAAGGAGCTGTTACATCTCTTACAAAAAAAGTAGCGATAGATTATGCGAAAAATAAAATAAGAGTTAATGCAATTCATCCGGGATCAATTGCTACCGAGATGACAGGTGTTGATTGGGATAACCTAGGTGAATCTGCAGTGATTGGTGGTTTCAAACAGAAACAACCCCTGCCCCAAATGGGACATCCGATTGATATAGCGTATGCTGCATTGTATCTGGCATCAGATGAATCAGCATTTGTTACAGGGACTACACTTACAGTTGATGGTGGTCAGAGTTCGTTTTACAGAGTCGAATAAGGTGTGTCAATAACCTTCAGCATACGCAGAATGAAAAGTATCAACTCCTGCATTTAATCTGTTTTTATTTCTTGTTATTGCTATCGGGCTTGCAAATCCTGACATCCCTGTTGGATCAAATACTGCGTCAATCAATTTTATTGAATGTCCTTTATCTTCAATTCCTTTTACAATAGCTGGATCCAATCTTGAATCTAAATTAACAAATGATCCACTACAGTCAGATCTAGGAGCATCTATTGCGTTCTGAGGAGACATAGAAAAATCTAATACGTTGTTGATTACCTGAGTGACGCAATTAGTGATTCTTCTACCACCCGAAGCGCCTACTGCTAGTTTGACTCCATCGTTATCCATTACCAAAGCGGGACTCATATTGTTGAGTGGATATTTTCCCGGAAGAATTGAATTTACCCTGTTTGGACGTGGGTCAAACCACATCATACCGTTGTTTAATATTATTCCTGTTCTTTTAGGGATGAACCCGGAACCAAATGCTGACATTATAGTATTAGTTAAGGAAACAGCGTTGCCTTCACCATCTATGACGCATAAATGAGTAGTTCCATGGTCTAGCGAAGGTATACTTGGTTCCAATTTGGTGCTGTTTTTTTCTTTGGTGAATTCCCACGGGTTACCTGCTTTTGCGGTAACTGCCTGATTTTTTATTATAGAGACCCTTTCAGCTATATATTTATCTGAAATCAATCCATTCCATGGAGCATCAGTAAAATTC
>CAYPYC010000070.1:0-960 GCA_964414905.1 uncultured Dehalococcoidia bacterium | reverse complement strand
TATTATGCCCCAACTTTGATAAATTGAAGTGTTCTAACATTTTAAGTGTCATCAATGTCGTGATTCCTGCACTAGCAAAAGGAGGAACTCTAATTTTATTATTTCTGTAACTGAATTCTAGTCCTTTATCCCAAACGAAAGGTTCATATTGTTCAAAATCTTTTCTGGACAATATGCCTCCATTACTACGGCTGTCTTCAACTATTTGTTTTGCGATGTCACCTTTATAAAAAGCGTCTGAACCTTCCTTTGCAATCAATTCCAATGTATCTGCAAGGTCATGTTGCTTAAATAGAGTATTTGTTGAATTAGCAGTGCCAAAAGCCGGATGAGGTACTTCTCCATTTGGCAAAAAAGTTCTACTCAATTCTGGATATCTTAAGATTTTGCCAGTGAATAGACCATGTACTAGTAATGTATACCAGTCGAAGTTAAAACCTTCTTTAGCCAGTTGGATAGCTGGGGTAATCACCTCTTTAAAAGGTAGTTTCCCAAACATTTTATGGGTTTGATACAACCCTTTGACACATCCAGGTACAGCTGTAGATTTGACGCCTTCGATATTTTCATCATTTAAAACTTCATCCCATCCAAATGAACCTGCCCCAGAATTGCCAGTCAATTGAAATGTGTCTTGGTTAGCTTGAAATGGACCTTTCATTGGAAACCCAACCACTCCCCCTTTACTTCCCATTTGGTATACAAGGTATCCGCCACCTCCAATACCTGACGATGCAGGTTCAACTACACCTATTGCTAAGCAGGCAGCAACTGCCGCATCGATGGCATTACCCCCTTGGTGTAAAATTTCTTGCCCAGCTTGAGTGGCCCAAGGATTATTCGTTACAACCATTGATAGCTTACTGGTTACCAGGGGTTTGGTTACTTTTTTTGTTGCCAATTCGGGAGAGGGAGGGTTTTGCACAGGAGTAAAGGCGGTTAACAAAAAAACAATCACTC
>CAYPYC010000069.1:0-6457 GCA_964414905.1 uncultured Dehalococcoidia bacterium | reverse complement strand
AGACTTTAAGATACTTGAGAGGTACCGGTAGAGAGGATTCTCTTATTGAATTAGTAGAGGGATTTTCGAGGGAGAATGGGTTTTATTACGATCAACATAATGAACCAGAATATAGTACCAATCTTCATTTCGATATTTCTAAGGTTATTCCTTCAATGGCGGGTCCCAAACGTCCACAAGATAAAGTTCCTTTAAATCAGATTCCAGAGAACTTCGACAAATCATTTGAAAATATATCAAATGATAATTACAAAATAAAGATTGATGAGGAAGAAGCGATGCTCGGCGATTCAGCGGTAGTGATCGCAGCTATTACCAGTTGCACTAATACTTCGAATCCTTCAGTGATGGTGGGAGCTGGACTGCTAGCAAGGAATGCTAGGAATAAAGGTTTAAAAAGAAAGCCATGGGTAAAGTCAAGTTTGGCACCTGGTTCTACGGTAGTAACCAGGTATCTTGAATCAGCTGGATTGAACAAAGACCTCGATTACTTAGGCTTCAATACTGTTGGATATGGATGTACAACATGTATAGGTAATTCAGGGCCATTGCCGGAGCCTGTAGCAGAGTCTGTGTCAAGTAATGATTTAACTGTTGCTGCTGTTCTTAGTGGTAATCGTAATTTCGAAGGTAGAGTACATCCTCAGGTCAAAGCAAATTATTTAGCCTCTCCTATGCTAGTTGTAGCTTATGCTTTAGCAGGCAGAATAGATGTTAATGTAGTTGTTGAGCCGCTGGGGCAGAATGATGTGGGAGATGATGTTTTTCTAAAGGATATCTGGCCATCACAAGAAGATATAGCATCTGAAATATCCTCTTGTCTAACTCCTGAAATGTTCAGGGAACAGTATGATAGTGTTGTTGATGGTCCGAAGGAATGGCAAGAATTAACAACTTCTTCAACTTTGAATTTTGAGTGGGATGAAGGATCTAGTTATATACAAAAGCCTCCATATTTTGAAAATTTTTCAAAAGACCCTTCCTTGAGAACTGAAATAACTAACGCTAGGGTTTTGGTATATCTAGAAGATTCTGTTACCACGGATCATATTTCCCCAGCAGGTTCAATACCACCCAAAGCACCGGCAGGACAATTTTTGCTAAGTAGCGATGTGCCCCAGTGGGAATATAATTCGTTTGGTTCAAGAAGAGGCAATCATGATGTGATGGCTCGTGGAACGTTTGGAAATATTCGTTTAAGAAATAAATTGACTCCTGATATGGAAGGAGATTGGACTACGCATTTTCCTACGGAAGAAGTTATGCGGATATATGAGGCCGCGGAAAAATATAGGTCAGAAGACGTTCCTTTAATTGTAATTGCTGGAAAAGAATATGGCACTGGTAGTTCTCGCGATTGGGCAGCAAAAGGTCCGATGCTACTAGGTGTAAGAGCTGTAATAGCTCAAAGTTTTGAAAGAATTCACAGGTCAAACTTGATTGGTATGGGGGTTCTGCCTTTAGTATTTGAAAATGGGGTATCTGCAGAATCTTTGGGCTTGGAAGGAACGGAGTTATTTGAAATACTTGGCGTTGCAAACAGTGTTACGCCGGGATCTAAAGTTGGAGTTAAAGCTGTTTCAAGTTCAGGGAAAGTTACCGAGTTCGAAGTTTTGGCCCGGATAGATACTGAAATTGAAAATCAGTATTACAGGCATGGAGGGTTGCTTCCTTACGTTTTACGCCAAATGATGTCTGAAGACAAAAAATAAAGATAGATTTCCAGCGAAATCTATTTGCCTAAGTTTTATACATTGTCCTTAAACAACGAGTACATACCGATAATTGCTTAGTTGTTCCGTTTATACTAACAGTCGCCTTTTGGGTATTGACCTGCCATTTGGTTCTAGTTCTTCGCTTAGAATGGCTGACATTATTCCCGGATTGACTTGATTTTGAACAAATTTGGCATCGTGCCATAATATCACTTTATCCTTTCTTACCCTCTAAACATATCGTTAATTGTTAACTTAACTTAATTACACAATTAATTAGTGTATTAGATATTTATATGTCAAAAGTAAATGCTACCATATGATGAAAATTTGAACAATCATATCGATATGGATAAAGAAGCAAAAAATATATTAGACGGAATAACTCTTGTAGAGATGTTTTCAGTAGCATTATCTAAACTTGAGGATAATATTGAAGCGGTCAATTCATTGAACGTTTTCCCAGTTCCGGATGGCGATACCGGGACTAATATGGTTTTGACATTGAAATCAGTAGTTGAAGCCGCTCGCGAAAATACCGTTGAATCTGCTGGGGAAGTTGCCAAAATATTATCAAAAGCAGCTTTGAATGGAGCAAGAGGCAATAGTGGCGTGATTTTGTATTCATTTATTAAAGGATTTTCATTGGGAATAGGAGACTCAGAGGAATTAGACGACTCTTTATTCGTAAAATCACTTGAACAATCTAAATTATCTGCATACAAATCAGTCAGCAATCCGGTAGAAGGTACGATGCTTACCGTGATATCCCGTATTTACGATATAGCTTCGAAAAGTCTAGCAGGTGTGTCAGGTCTAAGCGAATTGTTGGAAATAGTTGTTAAAGAAGCAAACAAAACTGTTAAAGAAACACAGTTTATGTTGCCTGTGTTAGAAAAGGCAGGGGTAGTTGACTCTGGAGGGTATGGGTTGCAATTGATTTTAGAGGGAATGTATCAATACTCTGCCGGGTTGGCACAATTTGAGTCTCTAGATGTTGGTAGTAAAATACCCGATTTGTTATCGACTAGGAACTCTGGGTTAATAGAATCAAATCAATTTATCCAATCAGGTGATGATTTGCACAAAATAGAAGAAGATGATTATGGTTACTGTACTCAATTTTTGGTTGACGGCAATGAACTTGATGTTGATGCAATTAGGGAGAAGATTAGCAATATAGGGTCATCAACGGTTGTTATTGGTGATTCAAATAATGTAAGAATTCATATTCATTTAGAAGATCCTGGTTCTGCGATATCTTTTATGGTCCCTTATGGCATTATTAGTGAAGTATCTATTCAAAACATGGATCAGCAACATGAGGAATTTAAAGACAAAAATCCAACTGCATCAAATGGTTTCTCAATAATAGCAGTTGCTGCAGGGTCTGGTATTTGTGAATTGTTTAGGCAATATGGCGTAGATGTGGTTGTCGAGGCGGGTCAAACTAGTAACCCATCTATAAAGCAATTACTTGATGCTATAGATGAAGTCGCTTCAGAAGAAGTTGTTTTATTGCCAAATAATTCAAACATAATTTTATCTGCAAATGAAGCTGCAAAATCTTCGGCCAAAAATGTTAGCGTAATTCCATCTAAGTCAATACCACAGGGTATAAGTGCCTTATTAGCTCTTGATAAAGAAAAGTCATTGGAACTAAACTTGCCTGCAGCATTAGATGTGATAGAAGATATTTGTGTAGGTGAAATTGCTAGGTCTGTTAGGCCTTTTAAGCTAGATAGTGGAGAAACTATTGCAAAAGGAGAGTATTTGGGAGTCCTGAACGGTGAGGTAGTGGTTGGTGGTAAGGACCTGATTGAAGTCGTTTTGAATCTAATTAAAAAAGGGCTAACGGATTCTTTCGAGTTAATTAGTTTATATTGGTCAGATTCTGTTGGTTCAAATCTCGCAACAGAAATAAGCGATGTTATAGCCAGTAGGTTTGAAAATGTAGATGTTGAAATTTTTGAAGGGAATCAACCGATATATGATTTAATAATATCAATGGAATGATATAGTGTTTTCATTAAGATATTGTTGAATGTTCGGTTGATAAATAGTGGGTTTTCTATTTTGGATATTGAAAAAAATAATTAGTTGAGAGGAGGTTTAAAATGGGTGTAAAAATAATAACGGATAGTACTTCTGATATACCTGAATCAATTATCTCAGATTTGGATATAGAGGTTGTGCCTTTGAATATACATATTGGGCAAGATAATTTTAAACATGGGGTTGATATTGGTACCGACGAATTTTATACAAAATTATTAACGGGTTCTGAACTACCCAAAACGTCTCAACCATCTCCAGGTGAATTTTTGGATGTATACAATAAATTTTTAGATCAATCAGATGCCATAGTTTCCATACATGTCACTTCAAAATTAAGCGGCACATATAATTCAGCAATACAGGCTAAAAGTGAATTAAATGTAACAAAGCCTATAGAAGTTGTAGATAGTGCTACGGTGAGTATGGCTTTGGGCTTGATTGTTATTAGGGCTGCTAAAATCGCAAAAGATGGTGGCACGTTAGAAGAAGTTTTGAAAGAAATAGAACATTGTTCTAGTAATACTGAAGTTCTTGTTGTGTTAGATACGTTGGAATACCTTGAAAAAGGTGGCAGGATCGGGAAGGCCAGCGCACTAATTGGCTCAATTCTGAGTTTAAAGCCTATTTTGACAGTTGAAGACGGGATTGTGGGTACGTTTGGCAAAGCAAGAACATTTACTAAAGCAATGAATAGTTTGGAAGAAGCCATTAAAGGGTTTACTCCTGTTTCAGATGCCTCTGTGTTTTACAGTACCGATAAAGGTGTTGCCGACGATATGATAGATAGATTGTCTGGGATTGTTGAACCTGATAAATTAGTGGTTTCACGTATAGGCCCAACAGTTGGAACCTACGCTGGTCCCAAAGCTATTGCTGTAGCAGTGATAAAGAAATAATATTCAGAAATATTATGCAAACTGAATTTGGTACATAGTACTGGCTTTTATTCAAAGGATGTTTTTATTTGGCTATGCGTGAAGAAGGCCGCTCCCAATCAACTAAATTAAATACATTCAAGAATATACTTGAACAGGAATTAGATTCTAATTTTGATGACAGCATAGTTATCGGCGGAATAGATGCCTTTATTGGAAAATGGAAGGTAGAACTTTCCTCAAACCTGGGTGATTTGCCTTCTTATTCAAAACTTTCAAAATCAAAACGTAAATCATGGATTTCTAGTGTTTTGAAAAAAATTAAGGAAGTTGATTTTCCTCAAAATACAATTAAATCGAATTCTATTAGTACTAAAACTAAGGGCAATAAGATTCCAAGTCAAACTGTGAAATTGACTGATAGTGTTTATGAGGTCGAGGGAATAACACGCAGAAATATATCAGAATCAGACCTGTCTAAATTGAATATAAATGATATTAACGATTTGTTGTATTTTGTTCCTAACCGGCATAATGATTTTGGCGATATTCGCAAAGTATCAGATTTAATGAATGGAGTTGACCAAACTATTATGGTGAATGTGTGGGAAGGAAGCGTCAAAAAAATTAGGCCAAGGTTGTGGTCTATAAAAGTAATTGTAGGCGATGATAGTGGCAACCTTTCCTGTAATTGGTTTAGGCATGGATATAAGAAGCCTTACCTTTTAAATGCCTTTAAGCCTGGCACCAAATTAGTTATAAGTGGCAAAACCAGTTTATTCGCTGGAAGAATAACTTTTCAATCCCCTGAATATGAGTTAGTTAATGAGGCAAATGATTCATTGGTGCACACCAGTGGTTTGGTGCCCGTGTACCCGATAACTGAAGGAATCACTCAGCGGCGAATTAGAAATGTGGTGAAAAGGGGAGTAGATTCTATGGTGGCGGAAGTAAAAGATTATTTGCCAAATTATATAAAAAAAGATTTGCAATTCATGAGTCTTTCCACTGCGATAAAAAACATACATTACCCAAATTCTATCGAAGTGTATCAAGAAGCTAGAAGGAGATTGGCTTTTGATGAATTTTTCGTGCTTCAATTAGCTGTTTTGATGAAGAAATTATCTTTAAAGGCAGAAAATCATGTTCTTGGTCTAAATATAGATTCAACCAAAATAAATAAATTTATTGATTTACTGCCTTTCAAACTAACGGATTCACAAAACGTGGTTATAAAGGAAATTCTAAATGATTTAACTAGTCAATCTGTTATGAATAGATTATTGCAAGGAGACGTAGGTAGCGGAAAAACAGTTGTGGCTCTTGTTGCAGCGCTTGCGGTGGTATTTGATGGATATCAAGCAGCGTTTATGGCACCGACCGAAATTTTAGCGCAACAACATTATGCTACTTTATCAAAATTGTTTTCGTTTGGGCACATTATTGAAAGACAAGAAACCCATATTGTTTTAAGTCTGCCAGGCTTCGATAAAACAATAACTATGGGAATATTGATTGGCAGTATGAAAAAATCAAGTAAAAAAAAGATTGTTGAGAAATTATATAAAAAAGAAATCAATATAGTGGTAGGGACACACGCTTTAATTCAGGATGATGTCGATATTCCAAATATGGGTTTAGCTGTAGTGGACGAACAGCACAGATTTGGAGTGGAACAAAGAGCTACCCTTCGGAATAAAAGCAATAATTCTCATATGTTGGTGATGTCAGCAACTCCTATTCCCAGATCTTTGAATTTGACAGTATATGGTGATTTAGATATATCTGTATTAAGCGAACTGCCGGAAG
>CAYPYC010000068.1:0-6461 GCA_964414905.1 uncultured Dehalococcoidia bacterium | reverse complement strand
TTTGGACAACATCCTTTCCTTCAAATAACACTTTGCCATCTGTAGGTTTATCTAAACCCGCCATCAAATTAAGGAGCGTTGTCTTACCAGAACCTGATGGTCCCATTATAGCGATAAAATTACCAGACTTTGCAACAAAATCTATTGATTGTAAAGGTTGTATTGAATCCTCGCCAGCGTCGAATGTTTTAGACAAAGATTGAGTTTCTAATAAAGGTACATCAATATTCATAATTAACCATAACCCATTAAACTTAAAAATATCACTTAAAATAAATCTAGCTTATACTACTACAAGAACTATTAAAACAATATGATTTTTCCAGTTAAAACTGGTTCATAAATATCTTTATCTATGTACATAAGTTAGTTCACCATATTTCTATACCCAAATGATTTAGCTAATGAAAATTCCACAAGCCAACAAAAGTAAATTAAGCAATAAAGAAAAAGCAAATATCCTAAAAGAATTGAAAATCGTATCACGATCATTTTATCTTACACTTAGGGTATTACCCGACAAAATTTTCGCACCTGCTGGAGTAGCGTATTTAATAGCTAGATATATAGATAATATAGTAGATGATAAATCCATTCCTATAAATTACAAAAAAGACCATCTATATAAAATCAGAGAATCATTCACAACTAATACCATTAATGGCAATCTGGATGAATTTCCAATGTGCAAAACTGAGAAATCTGATACTAAGATATCCACTTACAAAGATTTATTTGATACTTTATCTTCAAAGGATCAAATTCTTGTTTCAAAAGTCCTCCTTGAAATTACTGACGGGATGATATTCGAACTTAAAACATTTGGCGAATATTCGCCAAACGAACTTAAACCTTTTAGTACATACAATGAATTAGATAACTATATTTACAAAATTGCCGGCAGCGTCGGGGAATTCTTTACTGGATTGATTTTGTTGCATGAACAGAAATTAAAGTTATCTAATCCTGATTATTTGTTTGAAATGGGAATTTGTTTTGGTAAAGCTCTCCAATTAACAAATATTATTAGGGATTTCAAAACTGACCTAAATGAAGGAAAATGCTATTTGCCCGAAACTAGTTTAGCGAACCACAAGATTCACCCACTTGATTTATTACATTATTCACAGGATAAAATCTCAATTGCATTAGCTGAATTATTACAGTTAGCCACACAATACTATTCAAACGCTTCAACATATATTCTTTTTATACCTAAATCTTGTCCTAGACTAAGGCTAGCAGCATTGTGGCCTTTATTGATAGGTGTTGAAACATTACAGATACTAGCATCAGGGAGAGAATCGCATAATTCAAACAGACCTATTAAAGTCAAACGAAGCTGGATTTATTTGATGATAATGAAATCAACATTGGTAATCCACAATGACAAATTACTCAAATTCATTATAGAAAAACAAATACAAAAACTAAAAGACAAAATAGGCGTTATCTGAATTAGTCATCCCCAACTGAAATTATTGTTCAATCTGTGAGGCAAATTTGGATACCTTAGCAAAAGCATCAGCGTATTCCTTTATTACATCAGGCCTATAATGCTTAAACCATGGAACTGAAAAAACCCTACTTGCCATCCTTTCAGCTATAGGGAGACTACCTAACTTTTGTCTTACATCCTTGGTTGAATTAGCTATTCTTGTAGGTTTACCATGTCCATAGATATCAGCATCATTGAAAATGGGTTTAAGGTGTAACAATTCATTCATCCCGGAAGTCGTATATGCCCCTTCAGATCTTACTGCTTCGCAATATTTCTCAACCGATATACTACCAATTTCTTCAGGATAATATATTCCATGTGGCATATACCAACCTCCCATAGTACTATCTGAATCTACCTTTGTACGATGCGGTCTTATTCCTGGTACCCCTTCCAACAAATCCCAAAAATAATTCATAGCCCGTTGTATCTCTTTCATCCGTTCAGGATAATGTTTAAGTTGGACTCTACCTACTGCTGAAGACATCTGATGCATACGATATTTGAACCCACCTAATGGAGTCCCTGTAAAACGACGTAACTCTGGATCCGTGATTGAAATATTTAATGAACGATCCCCCCAACCTCCAGTTCTCTCATAATGTCCAAATGCTACGGCACGTTCATAAATATTTTTATCTCTAGTAATCAAAAATCCACCTTCCCCAATAGCAAGGCCTTTTTCTGACATTACTGACATCGCACCAACATTACCAATAGTTCCTAAAAGTTCACCTTTATACAATCCCCCATGAGCATGAGAAACGTCTTCAATAACCTTAACATCGTGTTTTTTTGCAATATCCATTATGGAATCCATATCAGTAGGATGTCCAAAATAATGTACTACAATTATAGCTTTAGTCTTTTCATTGATTTTACGTTCGACATCTATTGGATCTAAAGTTAAAGTTTTTTTATCAATATCAGCAAAAACAACCGTTCCTCCCAAATTTAAAACAGGCAAAACAGAAGCCCATAAAGTATTGCTCTGACATATTACTTCATCCGCTACACCAATACCGCACCCAAACATTGCTGAATGCAAGGCAGCTGTTCCATTGTTTGTAGCTAATGCATATGTAATTGAATGAAAATCAGCAAATTCACGCTCAAATTCTATAGTTACATCAATACCAGACATTCTTTTTGTCTTTAATATATCGAGAACAGCAGATTCATCTTCATCAGTTATAATAGGCCAATCGAAGATATCTTCAGGATCACTAATTACGGTTTGAGGGCCGCCATAAATCGCTAGTTCACTCATGATACTTCGCCTTATAAAATAATCAATTTAAAAAAGTGTTTATTTCAAAACATTAAGTGTATTAGAAGCAACCAACTCATATTCTTGTTTAACATCTGTACTAGTCAGAACGGTAGGTTTAACCGACTCACGATAATCTATCTTCAAAGACAAATTCCCTAAATGATCAACTTTGGCCAAATTAGCCAGAGCCTTACCTGCACCAGTACCAAATATTTCACCAGTAAAGTTTTCAACTACACCTAAAACAGGTATATTCAGCTTTTTTATCATGTTAATCGAACGCAAAGCATCTATTTTGGATAAATCTTGTGGAGTAGTTACCACTACAAACCCATCTAAAGAAAGCGTCTGCATTACAGTTAATGGTGAATCTGATGTGCCAGGAGGTAAATCCACTATCAAATAATCCAACTCACCCCAATTAGTTGATTGTAATAATTGGTTGATGGCGTTATGAATCATTGGCCCTCTCCAAATTATTGCCTCGTCCTCTTTCTTTTGAAAAAAAGCCATAGACATCACTTTAACCCCAAAGGCTTCAGGGGGTACCATTCTGTTGTCTTCACCTACTTCAGGCTTTTCGGTGACAGCGAGAGCCCTTACAACATTTGGACAATCTATATCCACATCTAAAATTCCGACATTTTTGCCAGCTTGAGCTAGCGTAACTGCTAAATTAACTGATACAGTAGTTTTACCAACCCCACCTTTACCGCTATAAACTCCAATCTTGGTTCCAACAGACGCTAAAGTATCCGCAACTAACTTTTTTTGTGCCCACTGCTTTTTCATCTGCTCAACTTTGGCTCGAGCAGAATCCATACCGTGGTTATGGCCATGGGGATTTTGAGGACCCGCCATTATTCCTCCTAAATATCTACAGTAGATTCGTCTTTTTTATTTATATATTATTAATCCATACCTAAAGCGATTTTGCCATCTTCTGTAATCATGTCCGGGTTCCAAGGAGGATCATGAACAATTTCAACAGAAACATCGTCTACACCATCTATCTCCGCTATACGCCATTCCGCCTGCTGCGCTATTTGAGGCCCCATTCCACAACCCGGAAATGTTAAGGTCATAGTCACATTCACATTTCCATCTTCTACGGCACAATCATAAATAAGCCCCAAATCGACTACATTAACAGGAATTTCAGGATCATAAACGTCTTTCAAAGCCTCATATATATCATCTCCGGTTATTGCTTGCTCACTCATAGGATTGTCACCTCTATAACTTTATTCGAAGTCGCGATTAATGTGATACACATTCGATAATATATCAATTTTTGATTGTAATCCATTACCTCATTCATAGTACTGGATATCTCAAACCATTACAAACATGCTAATTATACGGTATACCAATTCAATTATTTGATTACGATATCTATAGTTTCAGCATTTTGCTGTTTTAATTTTTTAATTTCAATTATTTTATCTCTTATAATAGCTGCCTTCTCAAATTCTAAATCTTCGGATGACCTTTTCATTTGTTTTTCTAAATCAGAAATCAATTTATCCACATTTTGTATATCAACATTGACAACATCTTTATCATCAATTTCAGCAGATACCACATCACTAATTCTTTCTGTTATATCATGAATGGTTTTTCTGATTGATCGCGGAGTTATTCCACGTAAATTATTATAATCATTCTGTTTGTCACGACGTCTTTCAGTTTCATCAATCGCTTTTTGCATCGAACCAGTTATTTTATCGGCAAACATGATAACTTTACCGTCAATATGCCTAGCTGCCCTACCAATTGTTTGAATTAAAGCGGTGTGAGATCTAAGATATCCTTCTTTATCAGCATCCAAAATTGCAACTAGACTAACTTCAGGTAAATCTAATCCTTCCCTTAACAGGTTAATGCCTACGATTACGTCATATAAACCCAACCGAAGATCTCGTAAAATCTCACTCCTTTCAAAAGTTTTAATTTCGGAGTGCAAGTAATGAGTTTTTATCCCCATTTCAATTAAATATTCAGACAATTCCTCAGCCATTCTCTTTGTCAGAGTAGTAACCAAACATCTTTCCGATTTTGCAATACGAACTTTAATCTCTCTTAACAAATCATCTATTTGATTGGCAGTGTCCTTAACTTCTATTTCAGGATCCGTTAATCCAGTTGGACGTATCAGCTGCTCAACAGTCTGTAAACTTTGTTGATTTTCATAAGGACCAGGAGTGGCAGAAACAAAGACGACTTGGTTTGTGGAATCAACAAATTCTTCGAAGTTCAAAGGTCGATTATCTAACGCAGAAGGCAACCTAAATCCATGTTCAACTAAAACTTCTTTTCGCGACCTATCTCCACCATACATAGCTCTAATTTGCGGTAAAGTCATATGTGATTCATCAATAAATAAAACAAAATCTTCAGGGAAATAATCCATTAGAGTGTAAGGAACACTGTTGGGTTGCCTTTGTGATAAATGCCTCGAATAATTTTCTACCCCTGAACAATA
Organism: uncultured Dehalococcoidia bacterium; assembly: GCA_964414905.1. GTDB lineage: Bacteria > Chloroflexota > Dehalococcoidia > Lucifugimonadales > OSU-TB39 > OSU-TB39. The sequence goes on along the minus strand of CAYPYC010000068.1, from coordinate 1,202 downwards.
ACCACTTTCCTTTAGCATTTCCAAATCATAGCGAGTTCTAGATTCAAGCCTTTGAGCTTCGAGTAACTTGCTATCTTTTTTTAAATCTACCAATCTTTGTTCTAATTCTATTTCAATACTTTCAATAGCTGCATTTAACTTATCTTCAGCAGTCACAAAATGTTTTGCAGGGTATATATCCACTACTTCGGCTTCCCCTAATAGCTCTCCCGTTAATGGATCCATTCTAGTTATCCTTTCAACCTCATCACCCCAAAATTCTATCTTGACTCCTTCTTCATCTTCATATACCGGCAAAATATCAAGAGTATCTCCTCTTACTCTAAATTTACCCCTAGACAAATCATAATCATTTCTTTCATATTGCATATCGACTAATTTTTTTATTAACCGCTTCCTAGAAAAAACTTCTCCCTTGCTTATGGTAGCAACAAAAGATTGATATTCTTCAGGTGAACCTAGTCCAAATATACACGACACAGAAGCAACTATTAAAACATCTCTTCGGGTTAAAAGAGAACGTGTGGCAGAATGCCTGAGTTGATCTAACTGGTCATTGATACCAGCATCTTTTTCTATATAAACATCTGTAGCAGGTAAATAAGCCTCAGGTTGATAATAATCATAATAACTTACAAAATACTCAACTGCATTATCTGGGAAAAATTCCTTGAATTCCGTGGCAAGCTGAGCAGCAAGTGTTTTGTTATGTGCAATAACCAAAGTAGGAACTTGAACTTTTTCTATCACATTGGCCACAGTAAATGTTTTACCGCTTCCAGTGACCCCCATAAGAGTTTGGGATTTCATACCTTGATTTAAACCAGCAACAACCTGATTAAGTGCACCAGGTTGATCACCTGTAGGAATAAAATCTGAAACCAACTTAAATTTATTCATATAAATTACAAAAAATGAATGCGTCCATTTGCATATCGATTAAAATTAAAAAACCTAACTTTGGTTATTGGGTCTACTTCCTACAGATATATTAACATCACGCGTCTGCCCATTGAAAGAAATGACCTTGAGGGTTATTTGATCACCAGGTCTCACGTTATCGGACATATAAGAAAGTAACTCTTCCATTGACCGTATTGAAAAACCTTCAACACTAATGATTATGTCTCCACCTGAAATATAAGTGCTGGAACCCGGTACAATTATAGTTTCATTGGCTTTTAAGCCTGCTTCTTCAGCAG
>CAYPYC010000067.1:0-6580 GCA_964414905.1 uncultured Dehalococcoidia bacterium | reverse complement strand
CTAAAACACTTGCTATTAACGGTGGTGAAGGGAAAATAGAAAAAGCAATGTCAGAAATAATGGGACTACCTATGGGTCCACCAAGACCCCCTTCACTACCCTTGACTGACAATGAAATGGCTGAACTAAAATCATTGATGACAAGTTGGGGATGGCCAGTTCCTTAAAACAATTTAGCAAGGCGGTCTGTAAGCCGAGTTCTGTACCCATATCGATTAAATCATCTTTAATCAACACGAGCGATGACCATCTATCTAGGCCTGCTGTTGCCAACAGGCTCAAGCAACCTACCCGGGAACGTTACAGGCTTCTTTACTCCCAATTTGGTCTTGCTCCGGATGGGGTTTACCATGCCTTTAATGTTACCATTAAAGCGGTGAGCTCTTACCTCGCCTTTTCAACCTTATCTAGAAAAACCTAGACGGTATATTTTCTGTGGCACTGTCCGTCGGGTCACCCCGCCCCGCCGTTAACGGGCATCCTGCCTATCGGAGCTCGGACTTTCCTCTATTCAAAAATGAACAGCGATCATCCAACCGCCTTGCCAATATGAAGTTGTATTTTAAAATAAAATTTCTTGTGCTACAACCCTGACTGATAAAGATAATGGGTTTTAATCACCTGAAAATCTCACTTCTGCTGTTTCTTTACTGACTAATACTTTTATATTCCAAATAGATATAAATTCACGTTTCACCTCTTCATCTAAATCATCCCAAGCATCAATAATCCCTTTAAAATCTTTTAGCTTATCTTTAGATTTTAAATTTGATTTTTGCTTGTCCAAATCATCTAATCTTCTAATTATATGATCAAATTCCTTTTTCCCGTCAGCATAAAGTTTCAAATCTTTAAACAATCTTCTTTCGGCATTTTTGACAAGCGTTTTATTGATAATATCTGATTCATCAAATTTATCAGCATTACCATTTATTGAATCAAATTTGTATTTTAATTGCATAATTACATTTTGTTCTAACATAGACGCTTTCCAAGTATGGTATTCGCAAACACTTGAATTGTTTTTAGATTGACACTGATAATATTTGTAAACACCATTTTGTCTTTTACCGTCTTTAGTTTTCCAAGTTTGCCTCCTTGTAACACCCATCATCTTATTATCACAACTAGAACAATAAAGCATACCAGAAAGTATAAATGGCTCAGAATTAAAAACACGTCCTAAAGGTTTACGCTTAGCGGTTTGTTCCTTTGCCATTCTGAATACTTCAGCAGGAATAATCGGTTCATGCGAATTTGGTCTCTGGACTCCATAACGAGTATAAGTTCCTAAATAAACAGGATTTTTGAGAACATCTCTTATACCAACAACGCTCCACCTACTTCCCTTTCTAGTAGATAATTGTCTGTCGTTAAGATGTTGCGCTATAAGCCTTAATCCAATTTGGTCTTTGGTAAACAGTTTAAAAATCAGCTCGATGACTGATGCTTCATTTGGCACAGGCTCCAAGAATCCTTCAGTATTAATCGCATATCCATAAGGAGGCCTACCTAAAACTTTACCTTCCATTGCCTTAGTCTGCATAACATTTTTTATCGAAACACTTCTAGTTAAAGATACGCCTTTAGGCCTTAGCACTCTAAAGGCATTTTGTATAGGGTCAGGGTAATCCCCGCTAGCACATTTTACTAACGCTTTTAACTTATGAAATACTGCAATTATTCTAGCAACAGATTCTATATCTGAACCCAAATCTTTGACATCTTTTATTATAATCAAGTATTCAGAGTTCTCATTTTTAATAAATTCAAGTAGATTTAAATACTCTGGGTCTTTAATTAAATTCGCCTTGTTATCGGATATGAACAACTTAACTGGAGAGTGTAAGTTCAATTCACAATAATCATGAAACATATTCTTAATTTCATCAATTTCAACGTCGTCTGTTGATTTTGTTCTGAAATATCCGATTGCCCTCAAAATATCTCCTCAGATTGCATATAAAATGCGTTGGCAACTGCCACATCTAGGTAATTCGTCAGTTTCGGTAACCCGTTGGGATTTCGAGGAAGACAATGCAATCCTACATCCATCGCATATCCCTCCAGTAACAACAGCCACCGCTATTCCATTTTTAGTTTTCCTCAAAGATTCATATAGCGGTACAAGAGATTTTGATATTTCTTGTAAAGCTTTTTCCCTTGAATCCGTCGATATTTCTATTTGCTTTTTTAAATCCTGACTTTCAGATTTTAAGTCGTTCTCTAACTTGATTCTATCTTTCAACAATTTTGACATTTTTTGTTGTAAATCTTTATAGGTAGAACTATTTTTTTCGATATCATCCATAAGTAATAATGACAAATCTTCAAAGTCCGTTTTTTCTCTCATAAGAGAGGTCTGTTCGTTTTGAGTCAATTCAACTTCTTTATTATTTCTTAATTCTCCGTTGTATAAACGTTTCTCTAATCCACTGATTCTTTGATCAATATCATCGATTTTAATTTGATTGCGTCTTAATTTAATTTCAGCTTCATCCAGGTCTGATTTGAGAGTTTTGGTATCAATTTTTATATTGATTAACTCAGAACGGTCTGCCAATTTATCTTGGATCTCGATAAACATAGACTTTAATTTATCGATTTTGGAATCAATATTCTGCAGTTGATAGAGATTCTTTATATTATCCACTTAGCCATCCTTCCTCATTTAGTTTAACTAAACTAACGAATAACCAAAAACAAATGGTTTGGAATCATGGTTTATTTCTACCTAAAACCCACCATCTTAGAATTGATATTGTAACAGTTTAATTTAACCATTGAACATAGCATACCAACCTGACAGAATAATAATTACGAAAATTAATTTGGGAGTAAACATCAATCATGTATCCAGCCCGAACCAAAATCGTATGTACATTGGGTCCTTCAACCCCCAACCAACAAATCATCGAAAGTATGATTGAATCAGGTATGTCGATAGCAAGATTAAACATGTCACACGGTTCACAAAGCGAGCATCTAGCTATGTCAGAAAATGTTCGTAGAGCTAGTAAAAAACTAAAAACACCTATCGGGATAATGGTTGACGTACCAGGAACTAAATTTCGAATAGGTCCAGTACAAGCAGGTGTCGTTAATCTTGATATTGACGACAAGGTAGAACTAACCTCAAAAAATACATCAACAAACGATAAACATTTCACTGTAGTACCTGAAGGAATTGAAAATAATATAGAAATAGGCGACTCAATATTGATTGATGACGGTTTAATTGAGTTAAAAGTAAACACAATTGAACATAATATCCTAAAATGTTCTGTTGTTAGAGGTGGTCGTGTAACCGAAGGTAGAGGTGTAGCGTCTCCCGGTAAATCAAGCCAAAATTTATTTCCTTCTATAAAAGCCACCGAAGCACTTGTTTTTGCAGCTAATATAGATGCAGATTTTGTAGCCCTATCAACCATTACAAATCCAAAGGACATTGTTACCGCAAAAACAATATTGTCTGAAAATGGTGTCAGTCCATTTATCATATCCAAAATAGAACGACAAGAAGCGATGACAAACTTCGATTCTATTTTATCTGAAAGTGATGGCATTATGGTTGCAAGGGGTGACTTGGGAGTCGATGTCCAACTAGCAAAGGTACCTGTGATACAAAAAGAAATCATAACTAAATCAAACTCCGCAGGTAAACCAGTTATAACAGCAACTCAAATGTTAGAATCGATGATTAATTCTTCCATTCCAACAAGAGCTGAAATCACTGATGTTGCAAATGCGATATTTGACGGAACAGATGCAATAATGCTGTCCGGAGAAACTTCTATTGGTAAATTTCCTGTAGAAGCGACTCAAGTGATGACAGATGTAGCACTTGAAACCGAACCTGCTTTGCCTTATGAAAAATTAATTGTAGAAAAACAAGTTCACCAAGAATCAAAAACCGATGACGTTATTAGCTATGACGCATGTCAAAGTGCTCACCAATTAGATGCTAAGGCGATTATTGCCTTTACAGAATCTGGAAGCACGGCTGGCAGGGTATCAAAATACCGTCCTAAAACTCCAATTCTTGCACTGACCCCTAGTGAAGAAGTTCAAAGACTACTGACAATTCGATGGGGGGTTATACCTATCACAACAAAAACTCTTTCAACTGTTGAGGATTTTTTTGGTGAAGCACAAAACAAAGCTATAGAAGTAATGGGCACTGAATCTGGAGACAAGATAGTACTCGTTGCTGGACTTCCAATCGGAGTCGCGGGGGGAACTAACCTTATGCGTGTACTAGAAATAATTTGATATTTAAAAATGCTCAGATTATACGACACCCTATCACGAACAGTTAAACCAGTAAATTCAACTATAAATGGTAAAGTAAAAATATATACTTGCGGTCCTACCGTTTATAGAGAAAGTCATCTTGGCAATCTCCGTTCTTACCTAATGGCTGACTGGATCAAAAGAATTTTGATAAATAGCGGTTCTCACGTTTTACATATAAAAAACATAACCGATGTTGGCCATATGAGACAAGAATTACTTGAACGAGGGGAAGATAAAATTGTAGCTGCTGCAATCAAAGAAGGTAAGACGCCCAAAGAAATTTCCGAATATTATACGAATATGTTTTTCGAAGACGAATTAGCACTTAATATACTACCCTCAGACTATTATCCCAAAGCAACAGACCATATTAATGAAATGCTTACGCTGATTGAATCTCTACTAATCAAAGGGTACGCATATGAAGTTTGTGGGAATATCTATTATGATGTATCAACATTTAAAAATTATGGTGCTTTATCAGGAAATATATATAGTAATTTAGTGGATACTTTACGAACTGACAAAGATGAAAACAAACACCATCCACAAGATTTTACTCTATGGAAATCTGCTGAAAAAGGTCGTACTCTCAAATGGCCAAGTAAATGGGGAGACGGATTCCCTGGCTGGCATATTGAATGCTCAGCAATGTCTTTTAAATATTTAGGTGAAGAGTTCGACATTCATACAGGTGGAGTGGATAATATATTTCCTCATCATGAAGGAGAAATAGCACAGAGTGAAGCATATACAGGGAAAAAAGTAGTAGATATGTGGGTACATGGCGCTCATTTACTTTCTGATGGGATTAAAATGTCAAAATCTGAAGGAAATTCATACACAATACAGACCTTAAATGAATTAAAGATAGATCCACTTGCCTTTAGATACCTCTGTGCAACAACTAAATATAGAAACAGGCTAAATTTCAGTTTAAATTCAATTAAATCATCTCAGAGAGCACTCCAAAGATTAAAAAATAGAATAAGACTGCTTAAAAACCAAGATATAGATGATGCTGAAGCCATTGATAATAACAATCGATGGCTTCACGAATTCCACTCAAAGACCAACAATGATTTGGATTTAGCTTCGGCAATATCGTTAACTTGGCGATTAATAAAATCTGACGAACCATCCGAATCAAAAATAAGACTAATCAAAGAATTTGATAAAATTCTAGGACTAAATCTCATTCCAGATCAAATAAAGCAAACAATGGAATCTGATATATATTCAAAGATTAAAATAAGATCCAAACTCAAAACCTCTGAAGCCTTCCACAAAGCAGATGCTCACCGAAAGGAAATAAACGATTTGGGATATGTGATTGAAGATACTCCAGAAGGCACAAAAATACGAGAACAATTCTACTCTGAAACCGAAATTGGAAAGTTAAAATCTATAAGTTCTTCTTCTGAGCTATCTCAACAGCCACTTGACGTAAACAAATATGACGTGACGTTTTGTTTGGTTAGTAACGATTTCACTTCAGATTTAGTAAGATGCATCAATTCGGTCATCAATTTCACTAAAACCATCTCGTATCAAATTTTGATTCTAAATAAAATATCAAATCCCGAATTACCCGATATTATTAAATCCATTGAGCGAAAAATCAACATCAAGGTCATTAACACCGACCATGGGCTGGGAGAAGGAACGTCTAAAAACATACTACTAAAATCAAGTGAAGGTTCAATTATAATCCTATTAGATACCAGTGTAGAACTAACTGGCGACATATCAGATCCAATTTCAGCCATCCTCAAGGATGAATCGGTTGGAATAACAGGGCCATTCGGTTTAAAGACATCCGATTTACACCATTTCTACGATAATCCCAATGGTAATGGAGGAGAAATGGATGCAATCCAAAGCTATTGCTTCGCATTTAGAAGAAAAAGCTTGAAGAATGTGGGATTAATGAGAGAAACCTTTAGATTCTACAGACATTTAGATTTGGATTATAGTTTTCAATTCAAATCGAAAGGATACAAAGTAATTGAAATACAAAATATGCCCCTTATACGGCACGAACATCGAATTTGGGAATCTCTCCCTGATTATCAACGTGAAGAATTGAGCCAGACCAATTACAAGAAGTTTTTAGAGAAATGGCAAAAACATCCAGAATTATTAGAAGTAAACAAATAAAAACAACCTCACTGGTTTTTAACTAATCAATGATTTTGACTTAGTACATATCGAATCTAGCATATCGACAACACTTGAAACTTCTTTAAGATCAACTTCTCCCATTGTACATATTTGAAGCCAA
>CAYPYC010000066.1:4051-6651 GCA_964414905.1 uncultured Dehalococcoidia bacterium | reverse complement strand
TAAAAGATGATTGTGGCGATGCGGTTATACAAGAATTTATTGAGTTGATGTTGGTTTAGATTGAATTACAAATAACCGCAAAAGCTTTAATTGATTCTAGCCTTTGTATTTAGAATTGAAAAACAACTATTTAATTTTATTTTACAATCAAATCAGATACAAGGGATTTAGATCTATCATTTATTGTGATACAGATTTCAGAAAAGTTACAATTAATGTTAACAAAAAGGAATTAAATTAACACTGATGAAGGAAAATGCTATAAGAATATTCAATGTTGAACATTTGGATGTTGAATATCGCAAGAACATAAATTTCATAGATGAAAAAAGAGTCTTGGAAAGAATTTGGGATAAAGATGGTTCTTTATGGAACATAGATGACGAATTGGCAAGTAACAGTTTAGGTTGGCTAAATTTACCAGAACAATCTAAGTTGGTGTCCAAGACTTCAATTTCCTTCACTTCAAGCCTATTTGACAAATACGAAATCGTCTGTTTGGTTGGTATGGGAGGAAGTATTCTCGGTGCCAAAGCTATAATTGATTTTGTTGTTCGAGATATGTCAAAAATTTTTATTATGGGGGATTCTACTTTGCCTGGCTCAGTGGACATGATTCGGAAAATCGTTAAAGGCAGAAAAGCTATGTTTGTTATAGCTTCTAAATCAGGCACCACTTTAGAAACCATCATGATATATGAACACTTGAAAAAAATAGCAAGTGTTGATTGTAAGGACAATGTGTTTATTTCTATAACAGATCCTGATACATATTTAGATGAAAGAACCTCTGGACATAATTTCCAACAGACATTTTTAGGATTCATAGATGTGGGGGGTAGGTATGCAGCGTTATCCTATTTCGGATTACTACCTGCAGCCTTGATGGGGTGCGATACAGATTTAATAGCCCAATCTTCTCTAAATATGAAAAAACAATTGAAATCAGGTGAAATGAAAAATGACAATTCGGCCGCGATGATCGCTTCGATTTTAGGGGCTTGTGTATTAAATAGCGTCGACAAATTAACTTTCATCACGTCCCAGAAATTAAATGCTTTTGGTTCTTGGTTAGAACAATTGATTGCTGAGAGTATTGGAAAAAACAATGTCGGATTGATTCCTGTTGTTAAAGAACCTTTTTTAGAAACAGAAAGCTATTTAGCGGATAGGATTTTTATTTATTTCAGATATTCTCATGCTGAGAATGAAGCTAATGACTTATATGTAAACAAATTGATCAACGGCAAATTTCCTGTTTTGTGGATTGAAATTGAAGAATTTAATTTGCTTGGGGCGCAATTTTTTCTTTGGCAACTTTCAATTGCTATTTTAGGGACATTATTAAAAATAAATCCTTTTAATCAGCCAGATGTAGAAAAAACGAAGATAAGCGTAAATAGGATGTTGAATAATTTAGAAGAGGATTTAAAGCTTAGTTATTGCTCTGATTTAAATGTGATTAAATCAAGTCTGTCAAAAATAACCCCGGGGTCTTATGTGGCCTTGTTGACATTTATTGCTGAAGATAACCAACAATTTGACCATATTGGAAAATTACGAAAAAAAATTGGTGATAAATATAAATTGACGACAACTTTGGGAATCGGACCAGGATATCTACATTCTACTGGACAAATGTATAAAGGAGGCCCGAAGCCAGCGCACAGTATATTTTTCGTTGATAATGGCATTTTTAATGTGGATGAAGACTATGTCAAATTTAATCAAATTACAAAAGCACAGGTACTTTCCGAGATGGGAATATTTAAAAGGTTGGGAGTAGAATCTACTTGTATTGATATTTCCGAAGGTTCTGAATTTACAATAATGAATCTGCTGGAATCGATTTAGCGTTAAATGTAGTATTATTCTTGGTTACAGAAAACAAACGGAATTTTAGTCTGTTAAAATTTTCTAAGCCAGCATAAGAGTTACAATGGAGGATAAGAATGAAACTGGGATATTTTACAATGCCGCTTCATCCCCCCGGTTCTGAGTGGTCATATACTTTACAAAAAGATCTGCAGCAAATTTTGCTTTTGGATGAGCTTGGGTATGATGAAGCATGGATAGGTGAACATTTTACTGCTGAATGGGAAAATATTCCGGCTCCAGACCAATTTATCGCAATGGCCCTAGCGCTGACTGAGAATATAAAATTAGGCACAGGCGTTACCTGTATGCCTAATCATAATCCTTTTATGATAGCTCATAGAATAGCCCAACTCGACAATTTAGCTAAAGGAAGATTTCAATGGGGTATTGGTTCTGGTGGGTTTCCTGGTGACTTTACAGTTTTTGGAGTCGATCCATCTAAAGGAGAACATAGAGAAATAACCAAGAAAGCTCTGGATGTTATTTTAAAGATATGGGAGAATCCAACCCCTGGCAAATACACAGTAGGCAATTGGAAATTTGAAATACCTGTCCCAAATGATAACTATGGGCTTAGGTTTCACTGTATGCCTTATCAAAAACCTCACCCTCCAATAGCAGTTGCTGGAGTATCTCAAAAATCAGACACACTACTATTAGCGGGTCAAAGAGGATATATTCCTATGAGTATCAACATAGTACCGTTTAATACTTTGGGAAGT
>CAYPYC010000066.1:0-4041 GCA_964414905.1 uncultured Dehalococcoidia bacterium | reverse complement strand
TGCAAAAGCAGCAAATGTTTCGGCAGATAGGACGAAATGGAGAATAGCACGTGACGTTTTTGTTGCTGAAACTGACGAAGAAGCTAGAAAATATGCGAAAGAGGGAGTATTAAAAAGGGATTATGAGCAATATTTTTTTCAGAACATGAAACAGAATAAAGTTTTTAACTTGATTAAAACCGACCCTGATATGCAGGATCGTGACGTCACGATAGATTATTTGATTGACAATGTTTGGATTGTTGGTAGCGTAGAAACTGTTACTCAAAAATTAGAAGAGTTGTTTCATTTAGTAGGAGGCTTTGGAACCTTATTAATAATGGGGCATGAATGGTTGCCAGAAGACAAATGGAAATCATGCATTAATTTAATGATAAAAGAAGTGGTACCATCTTTACAAAAGAAGGGAGTTTGAAATTTTAAGTTAGTCGATATTGCGCGTATTTAATATAGGAATGAATCAGGTAAGAATATGTTGGAGAGAATCAAAAATATTCAAGAAAGATTTGCTGAAGTAGAGTTGTCTTTATCTAATCCCGAAATCTCTAAACAGTTAGATAAAATGGAAACTTTAGGAAGGGAGCATGCCGCATTGCGGCCAATAATAGATTTGGGACAAAGGTACAAGACCACTTTTAAGGACTTGAATGATGCTCAGCAGATGGTTAAAGAGGAAGACCAAGAAGTAGTGGCTTTTGCAAAAGATCAAATATCCGAATTATCTCAACAATTGACAGAATTAGAATCAGATTTGACACTGGCCCTGTTGCCCAAAGACCCAAATGACATGAAAAATGTGATTATCGAAATTAGAGCAGGGACAGGTGGAGATGAAGCAGGATTGTTTGCTGCAGACTTATACCGCATGTATTTTAGGTATGCCCAGATAAAGAAGTGGAAAGTTGATATATTGAGCGGGAATCAAACTGGTATTGGCAGCATAAAAGAAATAGTGTTTTTGATAAAAGGTGAAAATGTGTATTCATCGCTGAAGCATGAAGGGGGAACCCACAGAGTTCAGCGAGTTCCGTTAACGGAATCGAGTGGAAGAATACACACATCTGCGGCTACTGTTGTCGTAATGCCTGAAGCTGAGGAAGTAGAGGTAGATATAAAACCAGAAGATATTAAAATTGACATTTTTCATTCTAGTGGGCATGGAGGCCAAAATGTGCAAAAAGTTGCTACGGCTGTAAGGATAACTCATAAATCTTCAGGACTCGTAGTGGTTTGTTCGGATGAAAGGTCTCAATTTCAAAACAAAGAAAAAGCAATGGCAGTTTTAAGAGCTAGGATCTTGGCAATGGAAACGGAAAAAAATGAGCGAGAAATTGCATTGGAAAGGAAATCACAGGTGGGTTCTGGCGACAGGTCTGGTAGAGTGAGAACATATAATTTTCCTCAGAATAGAGTCACAGATCACAGAATTAATTTAACGTTGCATGGACTAGACGAAATATTAGATGGGTCAATAGACGATTTTGTTGTTGGGCTTCAAGATGAAGAGCGAAATATCAAGTTGAATAATCTGGAAAAATGAGACTGGGACATCTTTCATTAAAGATAAACCACCAGTTATTACAGGCTGGTATAGTCGAGCACAATATCGAATCTCAACTGTTGATTTGTAAAGCGCTAGATATAACTAAAGAGAACTATTATGCTCAATTTCAAAATCACGTTCAACAAGATGATGTAAATAGCATAAATTTATTAGTCGCGAGAAGGATTAATAGAGAGCCATTGCCATATATTTGTGGTTATCGCGAGTTCTACGGACTAGATTTATATGTAGATAGTAGGGTCCTAATACCTCGGCAAGAAACTGAAATTATTGTAGATAAAGCAATTAATTTTTTGAAGTCAAAAGTAAACGACAACCAACAAATCAAAATACTTGATTTGGGTACAGGAAGTGGGGCTTTGGCGATAGCTTTAGCTAAATTTTCACCTGAATCTATAATATATGCTACCGATGTCAGCAATGATGCGCTTCAAGTAGCTAAAATTAATTGTTCATATCATAATGTCGAGAAGGTAGTAAACTTAATATGTTTAAATGGATTGACAGGATTTGTGGGAGAAGTGGATTTAGTTGTGGCAAATCCACCTTATTTGTCTAAAAAAGAAATGATTGAAGTGCAGCCAGAATTATTATTTGAACCTAATATAGCTTTATATGGGGGTTTAGCAGGTTGGGAAAAATCAGTTGAATTGATTGAATCAACATGCCAAATAATAAAGGACGGCGGTAAAGCTTTTTTTGAAACTTCTCCAGAATGTATAGATTCAATAACTGGAGAAATTTGCAAAAATAAAAATGTTAATAAATTAGAATCTCACGTAGATTATTCGGGCAATAATAGGATCATAGAACTTTCTTTCTAAAACTTTGTAAAAAAGAATATCATTTACAAAGTTTTAGAACCTAAGGTGCCCCGTAGCCGCTTCTCTGCAAATGCTTGCCTTCAGTTTTAATAGATGGTGCAAGAACAAGATTGGCTCTGTGCATGTCTTGGATAGTATATGCGCCAACCATTCCCATGCAGGCTTTTAAAGCTCCAACTAAATTCATCGTTCCATTTGTTATAGAACTAGGTCCAAAAAGAATTTGTTCAAGGGAAGCTTTAACCCCAACTTCTATTCTGGTACCACGAGGTAAAGCTGGGTGGGGTGAAGCCATTCCCCAATTATAGCCTCCACCCGGGGCTTCGGTTGATTGGGCGAAAGGTGTTCCAATCATTACCGCATCAGCTCCAGATGCAATGGCTTTACACAAGTCGCCGCCGTTCCTTATGCCTCCATCCGTGATGATGGGCACATATTTTCCTGTTCTTCTGTGAAACTCATCGCGGGCGGATGAGCAATCTAATGTGGCGGTAACTTGAGGCACTCCGACTCCTGTAACCTCCCTGGTAGTACATGCAGCGCCAGGACCAACTCCAACTAATATGCCGTCTATGCCTGTTTCCATTAGTTCAAGGGTAGTTTCGTAAGATACACAATTGCCGACTATGACTGGGACGTTTATAGTTTTTAAAAATTCACTGAAAACAAGGCCTTTTATGCTTTTAGATTCGTGTCGGGCGGTTGTCACAGTTGATTGCACGCAAAGTATATCAGCGCCTGCTTCGATAGCTAATGGAGATAAGCGTTTTGTGTTCGCGGGTGTAACTGATACAGCACAAGTGACGCCTTTGCTCTTGATTTCGGATATTCTATCACCAATTAAATTATTGGTTATTGGGTGTGAGTAAATGTCTTGAAATATCGGAATAACTTCTTCTGGCTTAGAATTAATTATTCTATTGATTGCTTCTTGAGGATTTGGATATCGAGATATAACCCCTTCGAGATTTAGAACTGCAAGCCCTCCTAAATTTCCTAAGTCGACTGCAAATGATGTGGACACGATAGCATCCATTGCCGACGCTATAATAGGGATTCCAAGTTGATGAGTTCCAACTGTGAATGTAGTCTGGGTTTGGTCTGGATTAATTGTGAAAGAACCGGGCGCAATAGAGATATCATCAAATCCATATGCGGGACTCAATCTATTATGTTTATTTTCAATCATTAAGACCCCTAATGGATTCGGGATGGGCGGAATTATAGAAGAACATTATATGTCCAGTCAACAATTATTAACATAAACCTAGAGCCTCAAATCAAGCTTTATAAAATAGATAGATTATTAAGGCTGAATAAAGGATAATTTATTTGCTTAGATTTGTGTATTTGCAAAAGGAATTATATTAATTGAAAGATTTAAAAAATGACATTAAATCTATTGGGAAACATCTAGGGTTTGATGAGGTGGGGATTGCCGGTGTAGACAAGTTTAAGACCGACCAGCTAGCGGCTAAAGATAGGGTAAGCAATGGTTTAATTGATGGATTATCTTGGTTTACCGAGGATAGAGTTATGCTTGCTAATACCCCAGAAGAATTATTGCCTGGCTGTAAATCGATAATCTCGGTAGCTATAAGTTACTATAAAGACGCCGAACCCTATGGTGATGGGAAGTTAAGAGGTAAAGTG
>CAYPYC010000065.1:0-6703 GCA_964414905.1 uncultured Dehalococcoidia bacterium | reverse complement strand
AGAAACGGACGTCCGAAATATACCAGTTAGATACGGAGATATTAAAAATGAAATTTCTGTCAGCGGAACCCTCAAACCGGCTGTAAAAGAAAGTTTATATTTCTCCATATCCGGCAAGGTAAAAAATATTTATGTCGAAGAAGGTGAAAATGTTACGAAAGGCACAACATTAGCTCGTCTGGACAATGAAACTATTGCGAACCTTTCTGAAAAAGTTGCGGAAGATGAAATTGCCGTAAGAAACGCACGTGAGACACTCGAGTCGATTAAGAATCCCGACATTGGTCTTTCAATGGCTAATTTCAATAAAAACTTGGCGGCACTAAATATGGAATTGTCTGACGCAAAGGAAAGTTTAAACCTCCTTGAAAATCCGAGTGAAACGACTATAGCTCAACTTAATTTACATATAAGCGAAGCTAAATACTTTTTAAATCAAAAACAATCTGATTTAGACGATTTGATTTCAAATTATGAAACCAATGTAGCAATAGCTAAAAAAAATGTGATTCAATCTGAAATTGCATTAGACAATGCCAGTACAAGTTTATTTTCAATTCATGACAAAGAAGACTTGATAGAAGAATATTCAGAAACAATAGAAACAGCACAAACCCATTTAACCAATGCCGAAAACAATCTTATCTCAGCTGAGATAAATTGGAATACTAACTTAACAAACGTAGAGTTAACCTATGATGAAGCCCTTGAAGCCTATAAAGATTCGATGGTTGCATGGCTAGGTATTGTAATAGATGATACAGATTCAACAAAGCTTGAGCAAAATCCTATTGATTTGATACAGTCATGGGGCGTGACATTAAGTGAGATATATAGTGGAACTACAGACACATATATTGGTAGTGATGACCCCACAACACCTTGGAATGAAAAAACCGTTAATCAGTGGGTTCGTCTGTATCCAACAATTGCAATGATTCAAAGCCAACTATATTCTTATGTTAACAATCCTTTTCCTCATTGCAGGCAAACAAGCGAAGAAAGTTTACCTGAGTGCGTAAAAAATATGATTGAACCTTTATGGGGAAATTTAGATGCTGCATCTACACAGGTTAAACAGACCACTTTAAACAGAGATACAAATCTTGCTTCTCTAAATTCTTCAATTTTAAATGCAACTAACAACCTTTCTGAGGCGCAACAAAGTTACAACCAGATAGTCGAACCTGCAGAACAAATCACGATTGCCAATTTAACAATTGAAAAAGAAATTGCCAAATTGAACATGGAAGTCGCTAATACAAATTATATCAACGCGCTAAATGGAACTGCCGTCGTTGAATTACATAAGTTGCAGCATACAATACAACTTGCCGAAATTTCTGTAGAGGAAGCGGAACAAAATTTATCTAACGCATTAAACCCAGATATATTAGAACTTGAATTACGAAAAACCCAAGTCAGTCTAGCCGAAGCTAATATAATTGAAACACAACAAAATATCGATGCTTTGAATGAAGAAGTTGACCCTTTAGAAATAGAAGCACAACAAACAACTCTTGATAAATTATTAGCCACACTAGAAAAAGACAGACAAAATCTCCAAAACGCAACCATAGTTGCACCATTCGCCGGTATAATATCTGTAATAAACATTGAAGAAGGTAAAACACTCAACAACCAAAATGCACCAGCTATGGAAATCGTAGATCCATCTATTCTTCAACTAGATGGCAACGTACCCGAGATAGATATTTTATCAATTAGAGAGGGTGCAAAAGCTAATATCAAAATAGACGCATTGCCAGGGCAGTTATTAACAGGAACGGTCACACACATAAGCTACCTGCCAGTTACAGTACAAGGAATAGTCAATTACCCGATTGAGATTGAAATTAAGCTAGGTCAAAACACTCAAATAAGAGATGGATTGACAGCAATTGCTACAGTGAGCATACAAGAAGTATTAAATGTTCTCGTAGTACCTATCGACTCATTGTACGGAACATTTGAAAATCCACTTGTAAGAATCGAAGATTCAGGAAGTTACATTGAACAACCCGTTACTTTAGGAGCTAACGATGATTACTGGGTAGAGATCATAGGTGGTCTAGAAGAAAATGACTTAATTTTACTTGAATCACTGTCAGCAGACACACAAAAGGGATTTGCCGCCATGTTCGGTAAAGGGGCTGGCGCATTTGGTCGTAAACCACCTCCAAGAACAGCTGGCAAATAATACTTACAACCCATCGGATTTTTAATGATTGAACTAATAACTGTAAAAAAAATTTATGAAATGGGTACTATAAATGTTAATGCACTTAATGGAGTGTCATTGAAAATTGACCAGGGAGAATTTATAGCGATAATCGGTGCTTCAGGGTCTGGAAAGTCAACAATAATGAATATATTAGGCTGCTTAGATGTACCAACATCCGGTCAATCAATCATTGATGGTCAAAACGTGGAGGAAATGTCTGGAGATCAACTAGCTGAAATAAGAAACAATAAAATAGGTTTCGTATTTCAAACGTTCAATCTATTATCAAGGCAAACAGCTCTTTCAAACGTAATCCTTCCTTTGATGTATTCCAAAGAAAAAAATAGAAAATCCAAATCAGAGGCTGCCCTTGAAAAAGTAGGGCTTGGTGACAGAATACACCACAAACCCACCCAATTATCTGGCGGTCAGCAACAACGAGTAGCGATAGCAAGAGCTTTGGTTAATAATCCTGATATTTTACTAGCTGATGAACCTACTGGCAATTTAGATAGTACAGCGACTGAAGAAATCATATCAATCTTTAGGGATTTAAATAAAAATGAGGACATCACTGTTATCATGGTAACCCATGAACAAGAAATAGCTGATCAAGCGCAGAGGATTATAGTAATGAAAGACGGCCTCATAACTAGTGATGAAAAAACACTACCCATTAAATAAATTGATTAAGTTAAACACATGAGATTTTTAGACACTTTCTTAACCGCAATATCTTCATTAGCAATCAATAAACTGAGAACATCCTTGGCATTACTTGGAATTGTAATCGGAGTAAGTGCAGTGATATCAACAATGGCTATAGGTAAAGGTGCTCAGGAACAAATCACATCAATGATAGAAACGCTCGGAACCAATTTACTTTTCGTTAAACCAGGAGAAATGGAAAATGAGGGGCAAGGTAGTGCAAAAACTTTAACTTTAGAAGACGCTTCTGCCCTTTTAGACCCAATCATAGCCCCTTCTGTCAAACTCGTAGCTCCAGAAGTTAATACGTTTGCGAGAATCGTAGCAGGTAAATATACTACAGCTGCATCAATGTTTGGTGTAACTCCAGAATATATTCATGTCCGAAATCTTGAAATGTCTACAGGCACATTTATTACTTCCGGGCAAGTTATCAACAGATCTAATTCGGTAATATTAGGAAATCAACTTTCAGAAACTCTTTTTGGCTTTAGAGATTCAGTCGGTCAAACAGTAAGAATCAACGGAATTGAATTCCAAGTGACCGGGATATTAAAAGGAAAAGGGGAAGGGCGTTTGATCAACACGGATAATTCAGCTTTTATCCCAATTTCAACAGCTTTTTATGAATTACAATCACAAAAAACAACCCAAGGGCAAATATCTGTAGGAAGTATTAATGTAGAAATCAATGATCTTGACGAAATGGACGATGCGGTTCAGCAGATAGCTACTGTATTACGCATGCGACATAGAATAGTCGGCGAAGACGACTTCCAAATCACTAGCCAGCAGGAAACAATTGATATATTGGAAGACAGCACAGTCACTTTCGTAATATTTTTAGCTGCTATAGCTGGAATATCTCTGATAGTAGGGGGAATAGGGATAATGAACGTTATGCTCGTATCTGTTACAGAAAGAACAAGAGAAATCGGAATAAGAAAAGCGATGGGGGCGAAGTGGAGAGATATCATGATGCAATTCGTTTTGGAAGCAATATTACTATGCTTTACAGGAGGAATAGCGGGAGCAATTCTTGGTTTAGGAACAGCTAGTATTCTAGATGGCAAAACCTTTGGCGGGCAAGTTTTCAATACTGCTACCAGCTTAGATATAACAGGATTAGCAATCGGTGTTGCAGTATTGATAGGTCTATTTTTCGGCATATATCCAGCTGCAAGAGCAGCAAATCTACATCCTATAGAAGCATTACGGTACGACTAAGTCTTAGGTCCAATCATACATTGTTACATTATTGAAGAAAATTTGTTTCTTATTTGCGCTACGTTATTGAACGCAAGACATTTTTGCTTTAGGATTTTCTAAATTGTAAATTATATCTTGAAGGTAGATGCGATCAAATGACAAACGCAAAACATAAAGTAGCAATCATAGGGTGTGGTCGTTTAGGACAACATTATGCTACAGCTTATTCAACTTATCCTGATACTGAAGTCGTAGCAATAGCTGAATTTAACCCAGAAAGACGAAAGGCAGTAGGAGAAAGATTTGGCGTAAAACACCTATATCCTGATGCAGAATCTTTACTTAAAGAAATCGTACCTGATATAGGAGTAGTGGTGACTCCTACAAAATGGATGAAGGACTCCGTGATTGGTTGTGCTGAAGCTGGGGTTAAAGGAGTATCTACAGATAAACCTATTGCCGCAAAGCTATCAGATGCAGATGAAATGGTCGCTGCCTGCGAATCCAGGGGAGTTGTATTTGCGGGTGGTAACCTACCACGAGCACATAATCATGTTCAAGAAGCGGCAAAGTGGTTGAGAGAAGGTAAATACGGCAAAATACAAGGCGGGATAATAAGTAGCCTGGGTAATTGTATATCAGGTCAAGGAGTACAATGGATCTCTGCTATAAGGTTATTCATGAACAGCGAAGTAGAGGAAGTAATATGTTGGGGACAACCTGAATCAAACATATACACAGATGATGATGAAATGCTCTCCAATGGTATCTTCACTATGACCAACGGTATTAAAGTTCCATTTTATGGTACTTCAATAGATGACTCAGTCAAAACCAAAGTAAGAAAACATGATGGAATAAATGAGACCCATAAATTGGGTGTTGATGTGTGGACAGAAGATTCGTTGATAAGATGGTTTTGGGAATCTGTTGATATATATCAAGGTTTTGATAAAGAAGGGAAAAGAATCCATGCTGATCCAAAATTCAGCCCATGGAAATGGCAACAATTTGGATATATGACAAGTTCAATAAGATCTTTAATAAAAAGTATTGAAACTGGTTCTGAATTAGCAGTATCCGGTCACGACCTCCGCCAAGCACTTGAAGTGGCAATAGCCATGAAACTCTCAGCCCAAAAAGGAAACGTTCCAATAAAATTACCACTAATTGATAGAACTCATACGTTAATACCTGAAATTTATAGATGGATTGGAGGAGACCAAACAGGTAATATTCAATCTGTAGAAGAAGCAGGTACAGATTTAGAAATGTGATGAGTAATTTACTAAAAATTTAATTAATAAAAGGATGATATCAAATGGATAAAGCGAGCTTAAGAAAACTTATTGTAGGACCTATGGGTGTACTACCTACACCATTCGATGAAAATTACCAGCTTGACCTTGGTAGAATGAATGCAATGATTCAACGCCTGATAGATAGTGGCGTAACTCATGGAAAAGGAGTCTTGAAGATTGCTTCAGCAGTCGGTGAAGGTCCTATGCTATCTGATACAGAAATACCAGCCCTTCTGCGAACAGCTGTAAAAGCTGCAGATGGAAGAGCAACCATAATGCTGGGAATTCACTACAAAGATACTACTAGGGCAATTGAAGAAGCCAAAATGGCACAGGACATGGGTGCAATCTCTTTACAAGTAACTCCTCCTATTTGGAACATGCCTAGTCAACAAGACATGTATGATTTCTTTTATGATCTTTCAAATGCGATTGATATAGGCATAATGATTTATCATACACACTGGATGACAGGTGGATTTATAGAAGTTGAAACATTTGAAAAACTTGCAGATTTAGATAATATTGCAGCGATAAAATGGAGCGTCCCAAATGATGATGATTTCGAGTTAATGACGAAATTCACCGACAAAGTAAACATGATTGACAATACTGCTAACCCCGTAGGCAGTCACAAACTTGGTGGAAGAGGATACGTACAATCATATCTCGATGTAAACCCAAAGTTTGACCTTAAAGTTTGGGAACTACTCGAAGCAAAACAATACGATGAGGCACAAAAACTTTATGACAGTGCTCGGATACCACTACATTCTATGTACGAACTTGTTAGCAAGAGAACTGGTGGACAAAGCATACTACATAAAGCAATGAATGAGCTTATGGGAAATCCTGTCGGACCATCACGTCCCCCATCTAAAACACTTAATACCGAAGAGACAGCGGAACTCAAAAAGAGACTTCATGATATAGGTTGGCTATAATCAATTAATTCTTGATTGAGATTTAATATATTCAGCCATATTTACATTTTTTTTATGTAATTATTTTATAATTTATATATAAACATACTTGCTTATATTAGTAATTATAGGATTGTTACTATATGTACAAGTGTATAATGACTCTGTTATCTAATAATTTCGTATTTGAATTTAGCTAATACTTGAATCGGTAGAAAAATGAATTGCAACAAGTGTAATAAAAACAACCGTGAAAATTCAAAATTCTGTATCTATTGCGGCACTAGTTTATTGCCAGAAAACAAAATAGAAAATAAACAAGATTCAAATCCTCAAAA
>CAYPYC010000064.1:0-6718 GCA_964414905.1 uncultured Dehalococcoidia bacterium | reverse complement strand
ATGGAAGACAAAGAATTAATCAAATCACACACTGGATCACTGTTCCTATTGCTTTCTTCCAGTCTTGGGGAACTGTAACATTTTTAAGTCAATCCGCAGTCCTTCCAAACACACAATTCGGACTAAATTTACCATCAATAACAATATTACTTTCAATGGTAGCAGGAACAATGTTTTTAGTGTGGCTAGGAGAGCTAATCACCCAAAGGGGTTTAGGAAATGGCATATCATTAATTATATTTGGTGGCATTGTTTCTAATTTCCCTAAAATGATTGGAAGTGGATTTCTTCAAAGAGAAAATACCGCTGGTTTAATATTGCTTGCAATAATCGGATTTGTATTAATATACGTAATAGTGCTATTTACAGAGGCACAGCGTAGAGTTCCAGTCCAATACGGGAAAAGTGTGTTCCGGGGCGGTAAAATGGAAAAACAGTCAGGATCAAGTTTTCTCCCTTTAAGAGTCAACTCGGCCGGTATGATTCCGATAATATTCGCATCTTCTATAATAATATTACCAGCAACAATGGCTAGCTACTTTAGAGACCCAATGAGTGAATCGTTCTTCGCTAAAGCAGCTCGATTTTTATCAAATGCACTTTCTCCTAGTAATGGATTTGGGGGAAGTTTCCCCGAAGAATTCCCATGGTACTGGATTGCACTATTTTTTCTGGTGCTGTTATTCACTTTTTTTTACACTATCATTACTTTCCAACAACAGAATCTGGCTGAAAACTTGCAACGTAACAGTGGTTTCATACCTGGTATAAGACCCGGAAGACCCACACAAGAATACCTAACTAAAGTAGTTACCAGAATAACATTGGGAGGAGGCATTTTCTTAGGTATAGTAGCCGTTTTGCCATTCTTTGTAACAATAATCACAGATGTACGAGCATTGACTCTTAGTTCGGTAAGTTTATTAATAATGGTTGGTGTTGTTCTCGATAGTATGCGTCAACTTGAAGCACAACTAATGATGCGTAACTATGAGGGATTCTTATAATCAGTTTTAATGCTACATAATAAAAGCGGAGTATTTATTTGAAAATAATTTTGATGGGCCCCCCTGGGGCTGGAAAAGGAACCCAAGGAAGTTGGATAAGCAATTTCCTTAATATACCAAAGGTTTCATCTGGCGATCTATTCAGACAACACCAGAATAATCAAACCGAACTGGGTCAATTAGCATCAACCTATATGCAAAAAGGCAAGTTGGTTCCAGACAAAATAACGGTAGCAATGGTTATGGAATGGATAGACAATAACAAACACTCTCAGGGTTTCGTTTTAGATGGATATCCAAGAACTTTACCTCAGGCAGAGGCCTTAGATATTTCGTTAACTAATGATGGATTGGGAAACTTGAATAAAGCAATTAATGTTAATGTTCCTGAAAATATACTAATATCTAGGCTTTCCGGAAGACTAGTCTGCAATAATTGCAATCAAATATATAATATCAAACATGCCCCACCTAAAAATACGGGGGTTTGTGATAATTGCAATCAAGAATTGCAATCAAGAGATGATGATAAAATAGAAGCTATAGAAAAACGAATTCAAGTTTATTTTGAAGCTACTGCCCCATTAATTTCATATTACGAATCGACAAATATTCTTGTTCAGGTAGATGGAAACAATTCAATTGAGCTTGTCACAGAACAATTAAAAGAGATTTTATCAAATTAATCTAAAAGATTAATCTCGAGTTAAAAGAAGGACAAATTGTCAACCGAAATTCACAAAGGAATAACAATCAAATCAGAAAATGAGATAAGTCACATGCGCCAAGCTGGCAAAATTGTAGCAATAACTCAAATTGCTTTAGCAAATGCCATACGGGCAGGTATATCAACTCTTGAATTAGACAAAATTGCAGAAAAGGAAATTCGGGCAAAAGATGCTACGCCTTCTTTTAAGGGGTACATGGGATTTCCTTCATCTATATGTACATCAATTAATAATGAAATTGTTCATGGTATTCCATCCAAAAGGAAAATACAAAATGGAGATATTGTCAGTATAGATGTGGGCGCAATATATAATGGATTTCATAGCGATAGTGCCTTCACTATTGGCATAGGGGATATATCGGATAAAGCCAAAAGGCTTATTTCTGATACAAAAAATGCCTTACAAATTGGTATTGACTCCGCAAAGCATTCTTCCCGAGTAGGAGATATCGGATTTTCAATACAAGAATATGGAGAGAAATGCGCTTATGGAATTGTAAAACAGTACGTAGGTCATGGGATAGGTAGAAATCTGCATGAAGAACCTCAAATCCCTAATTACGGAAATCAAGGAAAGGGAGTAGAGCTGAGAAACGGCATGGCTATTGCGATAGAACCAATGTTTAATCTAGGAACTTGGGAAACTCAAGTTCTTGCCGACGACTGGACAGTTGTTACCGCTGACGGAAGCCTTTCTGCACACTTTGAAGATACAATAATAATTACTAACGGGACACCTCAAATCTTAAGCGAAATACCAGAAAAGAAAAATATTCCAATCCAAAAGAATAATTAAAAATGGCAAAAAAAGAAACAATTGAGGTAGAGGGAAAGGTATTAGATTCTTTACCGAACGCTACGTTCAAAGTTGAATTAGCAAACGGACATGAAGTTTTAGCTTATCTTTCAGGGAAAATAAGAATGAATTATATAAGAGTACTACCCGGAGACAGAGTATTGGTTGAACTTTCACCTTACGATCTTACCAAAGGTAGAATAACCTATAGATTCAGATAGACGTATTATGAGCCACTATACATACTGGAGGGAATTAAATGAAAGTATCAGCATCTGTTAAACCAAGATGTGCAAAATGCCAAGTAATTAGAAGACATGGAAAAGTAATGGTCATATGTAAAAACACGAAATGCAAACAACGCCAAGGATAAATAACAGATATCACAAAAGGGGATTTTTATGGCAATCGTAGCAGGAGTAAACGTACCGGACAATAAAAGAGTAGAAATTGCATTAACGGCAATCTACGGTATTGGCCCAAAACAGGCTAAAGATGTGATAAATGAAGCTGGAATATTGAACAATCCACGAGTCAAAGATTTATCCGAATCAGAATTAAATTTAATTCGAAGTATAATCGACAAAGACAGAATCATTGAGGGCGATCTTAGACGTGAAGTTAACATGAACATAAGACGCCTAATAGATATAGGTAGTTTCAAAGGAACTCGACATCGTAAAAATTTACCAGTAAGAGGTCAACGAACTCGAACAAATGCTCGGGCTAAAAGAGGTAAATCAACCCCTATAGCCGGTAGAAAGTCTGTTACAAAATAGTAAAATTGGAGTTATAAAATGCCACCAAAAACCAGAACCAGAAGAAGAGTCAAAAAATCCATACCAAACGGAAAAGTTTACATACAATCTACATTCAATAACACTCTCATTACAATAACAGACAACAGAGGAAATGTTATTGCTTGGGATAGTGCCGGGACTTCAGGATTTACTGGTTCGAGAAAATCCACAGCTTTCGCTGCTCAAAGAGCAGCAGAAAATGTTGCCCAAAAAGGCAAAAATAATGGACTTAAGCAGGTAGAGGTATATGTTCGGGGTCCTGGAGCTGGTAGAGAAGCAGCTATCAGGTCATTACAAGGAGCAGGCATATTAGTCACAAGTATAAGAGATGTCACCCCAATTCCACATAATGGATGTAGGCCACCTAAAAGAAGAAGAGTATAAAGATTGGACCAACCGCAAAACAATTTAATAAATGAATTTAAGCCTAACGGAATAAAGTGGATATTGCATGAATCTTTTTCTGTATCAATAACCCGTTTTAAATTTTTTGTGGCGCTTGTTGCAATAATACAGGTCCCTGCGATAATGCTATCTTTATATTTTTCCGGTTTAACTACACAAGAAAATAGATATGACCTAATCTTACAAATTTTCAGTTATTTAACAGCATTTTTTGCTATGACTTTTAGTTCCTCTCTAATAATAGCAGCCATTGGACAACATTATGCATATAATAAAATTACTTTCAGTTTTTGCTTTAAAAGGGCGTGGTGGAGAATTATATCGATTAGTTCTTGGACTATTTTATTAACAATTCCTTTATTTGCTATAACATACTTCGCTGACAACCTAGCCACTAGCCAAGAAGCTACGAAACCCATAATAGGCATAATGGTTGTCATGCTAATATTGATACCTTTCCTTATTTACACATCTTTTTACACCCAAACTGTGATTATAGAAGGATTTAATTTAATAAATGGGATAAAAAGAAGTGCATATTTGATACACCGTAAAATTCTTAAAGTCTTTACAGCCATTATCCTCATAGGATTAATTGCAATTGGTCTATCTGTTATCGTAAACATACCATTCGCATTGCTAGAATTAGGTAGTAGATTTGATATTGGCAATAGCACCCCATCGATGCTTTTTTATTTAATAGTATTTTTGAGAAATCTTGTTGATTCGATAATAGTATTGCCAGTACTTATCACAGCAGGAACCTTATTATATTTTGATATAAGATCAGATAAAGAAAACTACGACATTAACAAATTACTAGATGATATAAAAATATCATCCCAAAGCTCTCAATTACAAAAAGAATACACAATAAATAACTAGGGTAAAATATTATGGCAAGATATACAGGACCAATACAAAAAAAACTTAGGTCGCTTGGACTTGATAAATACGGGGTTTACGGTGAAAAGAAGAAGGTCAACCCTGTTGGAGGTAGACGCCGTAGAATATCTGGATATGGTCTCCAATTAAAAGAAAAACAAAAAGCTAAATTCCTATACGGACTACTCGAAAAACAATTTCGGAATCATTATAAAAATGCTTCCCTAATGGAAGGTGCCACAGGTGAGAACCTAATAATACTTTTAGAAAAAAGACTCGATAACGTACTATACCGTTCTGGATTGTTCACTACACGTAAACAATCAAGGCAAGCTGTTAATCATGGTCATTTTACTGTTAATTCCAAAAAGGTAGATATACCTTCATACCAAGTAAGTATCGGAGACGAAATCATCTGGACACCAAAAGGTTTAAAAACAAAACTTTATGAATTTTCGGTTGAACTATCCAAAGAAATAGCTCCTCCGCATTGGCTAC
Organism: uncultured Dehalococcoidia bacterium; assembly: GCA_964414905.1. Taxonomy (GTDB): domain Bacteria; phylum Chloroflexota; class Dehalococcoidia; order Lucifugimonadales; family OSU-TB39; genus OSU-TB39. The sequence goes on along the minus strand of CAYPYC010000064.1, from coordinate 1,597 downwards.
AACTAGAAAAAACCACATCAACTACGACAGTAATAAAAGATCCATCACCAGAGGATGGAGAAATTGTTATAGATATGAGGCAAATAGTAGAGTTTTATTCAAAATAAATGCTTAACAATTTCCATAAAACGCCTTATTACAGGAGAAAAATTAATGTTCAATTATCAACCATTTGATTCTCAAGAAGAAGCTTTCGAAGAAGTAATAGCACTACCCGAACCAACTATTAAAAAAATAGAAGAAACAGAAAATTACGGGAAATATGCTATAGAACCTTTTGCTAAAGGTTTTGGAATCACATTAGCTAACCCATTAAGAAGAGTGTTATATAGTTCCCTTCAAGGCAGTGCAATTACGTGGGTTAAAATAGACCAAATATTACACGAATATACTACTATCCCTGAAGTAAAAGAAGAAGTGCACGAAATACTACTCAACGTTCAAGGCATTAGGCTACGCACAGAAACTGAAAGGCCAGGGAAACTTAGACTTGATGTAACAGGAGAAGGTACTATTTGCGCTGGAGATATTATGGCTTCCGCTGATTACGAAATAGTAAATCCAGAACATCACATTGCAACTCTTAATTCTGATAAAGCAAAATTATCCATGGAATTCAACGTAGAAAGAGGCGCTGGATATTCCGAAAAATCTAATCGGGATGGTTTGCCTATCGGTGTGCTGCCAGTTGATGCAGTGTATACACCAATCAAGAAGGTAAACTACACAATAGATACTATTCGAGTAGGTACACAAACTGACTGCGAAAAAATTACTATAGAAGTATGGACAGATGGTTCCATATCTGCAATAAGTGCAATAGAAACCGCTGCATCTACACTCGTTAATCATTTTTTCATTTTCGCTAATGCAAGTAAATCCAACGAAGCGAGTGGCGATTCTCAAGAATCTAACTTATCTATATCTCCAGAACAATTTAATATTTCGGTTGAAGATTTATCGCTATCCGCAAGAACATTAAATTGCCTTAAACGTACAGGCATAAATAAAATAGGCGACGTTATAGAATATAGCGAAGAAGATCTACTTAAAATCAGAAACTTTGGTCTAAAATCCTTTAATGAACTATATGACAGGCTAGAAGAACTTAATTTAGTACCAGAAAAATGGATTAAGGAACAAGTTCAAACAGAGTCAGAGGATTGAAGAAATATTTGAATAATATAAAAGGAGAGCATAATGAGACATAAACTGGCACCGGGTAAGCTTGCCCGCCCGACACAACATAGACTACTCATGCTAAAAGGGGCAACAACAGACCTATTAAAATACGAGTCACTTGAAACAACCGAAGCAAAAGCAAGAGAAATTAAAAAAATGACTGAAAAAGCTATCACCACTGCGAAAAAACCTGGGATGAACAGCAAACGTTTGGCTGGCAAAATAATATCAGATAAAGCAGTTCTAGATAAACTATTTAATGAAATAGCTCCTAGATATGAATCTAGACCCGGAGGATATACAAGAATAACAAAATCAGCAAAAAGAAAAGGAGATGGAGCCTCCCTAGCTGTTATAGAATTAGTTTCTTAATTTGTAACATGAAAAAAATAGCACTCATCGTAGAATATGACGG
>CAYPYC010000063.1:0-6756 GCA_964414905.1 uncultured Dehalococcoidia bacterium | reverse complement strand
GTCCGCCTTTAAGAAACACTACTGCGCTATCTTTTTTCACTTTAGATGATTCAAACATGATTCCTCCACATGACATGTTAAATACGACGGGAAATCTATAATTTCGCTGGCATTCCTCCATCAATGTTAATAATTTCACCAGTTATGAATCGCGCATCATCTGACGCTAAAAATAATACTGTGTTAGCGACATCTTCGGGATAGCCGGTTGATTTTAAAATCTGTAGCATATCAAAAGCAGACTTGAATAGATGATTCCCTTTTCCATCATCTGTTTTTGCAGTAAGTATTTGACCTGGGCGTATAGCATTTACTCTAATATTATGATGCCCACCCACTCCAGCTATGTAACGTGTAAAAGCATCAATTCCAGCTTTTGCTGCATAATATGAAGCTGATGGAGCTCCACTCAAATCATACATGTTTTTACTAAACCCACGCTGGGCTGCTAACGAAGACATATTGATAACGATACCTGACCCCGAATCTATCAAATACTGCCATGCTGATCTGCACATATAAAAAGTACCTGTCAAATTAATAGAAATTGTTTTCTCCCAACTATCATCAGATTCCACTGGGAAATTATCAACCGAGCCTCCTCCTGCATTATTAAAAAGCACATCTAACCCTCCATATTTTTCAACGACTTCTTGTACAGCGGCTTCAACACTATCGCTATCAGAAACGTCACATTCTATAAAAGTCGACTCCCCACCCAAATTATTTATCGCCGCCGTTACTTGATTACCTTCTTTTATTCTACGAGCTAATATAGCCACTTTCGCACCTTCTTTCGCAAACAATCGAGCGGTTGCTTCCCCAATACCACTATTCCCACCAGTGACAATAGCAATTTTATTTTCTAATCTACCCATTTTTAACTACCTCTCCATATGAAAAATCAAAATCACACTTGAATACTTAACGCCTTAAAATCTCACCATAGAATGCCAAATAATGGCTCAGTGTATAATAATCATACAAATAAATGAATTATCCATACTTAATTAATATGCGGTATATAAATGAAATTTGATAATACATGGACCGTAGGATTATTTATATCTACCATAGTTATAACAGCACTATTTTATTTATCCAATTTCACCTTTACTTTCATCCCTATTTTATTTTTTCCTTTCGCTTTAGTATGGATGAAAAGTAAAGAGGATTAAAAACAGGAAACACTTTACAACAAAAAATGATTTGTATTTAAGTAAGCCATAATGGATATGAAATCTAAAATAATCATTTTTCTTGTCGTAGTACACTTACTTTTATTTTTTACATTTGAAGGTTTCTTCTAAAAATACCTTTGTGAGCATTGCTAATAAGATGATTGTAGGATCCGGTAAATACAAATACGAATTAGTTAGACCATGGCCTAATATTCCAAAATATTGGGTTCTTGGAGAATGTACTGACAGTGCAGTCAATTCAAAGGGAGAAATACATATATTCAGTAGAGGAACCCACCCACTAACCATCTGGGATATTTCAGGAAATTTCATATCATCGTGGGGAGAAGGATTATTTAAATCTCCGCATGGAATATTCATCGATAATGACGATCAAATTTGGCTCGTTGACACCTTGGACCATGTTGTATCTAAACACAAACCAAACGGTAATTTAATTTCAACATTAGGCCAAAGGGGTCGGCCAGCGTATTCTTTTCAAGGGTTGCCATTCAACATGCCCTCAGGAGTAGCATTATCTCCAGACGGAGAGATTTTTGTTTCTGACGGCTATGGAGCTCATAGGGTTCACCGATTCAACTCTAACGGCAAGCTATTATTATCATGGGGAAAAGAAGGAAATGGACCAGGAGAATTTGTAAATCTACATAATATAGGGGTAGATAAGTTAGGCAGGGTATATATATGCGATAGAGAGAACGACAGAATCCAGATATTTGATAAGGATGGTAATTATCTTGAACAATGGGATATCATAGAGCCTAATGACCTATGTATTCAGGATGAATTAATATATGTAGCCTCAGATAAAACTTGGATTAGTATTTGGAATTTAAAAGGTGAAACCTTGGCTAGGTTTGGAGGGAATGACTCTAGTACAAATAAACCCATAATGGATTCCGTACATGGCATCACCGTCGATAAACAAGGAAACATATTTATAACTGAAACCGTCGTTAACGGTAGGGTGACAAAACTCCAAAGATTACAGGAATCATAAAATGTTTACAAAACAAAGCATTTATACAGGATGTTTAGCAATCGCAAGTTCATTGGTTTTAAACTGGTTATTTCCACTAGGATTTTATCTTAGAATATTAGCTTTTATTGGATTATATTTTCTATCTCATATAATAATAACTAGATTTTTACCAAATAAAGACGACTACTAAAGCACTCATTAATATCCTATATTTGTATTGAAAGTCCTTTCCGATTGATTGCTGTCAGCCTCGCTAATTGCCCCTATTAGTTTAACTTTTTTCAAGGTGCCATCTTCAGAGATCCAAACACTTTTGTTATAGGGTGCGAGTGTCGATTGCTTAATAGAACACAACAATAATAATCAATACGATTATGAGTAATACTGTAACCAAACCAGCCATTATTTTTTTATTGGAAAGAAGTTGTATCACAATAAACCCTTCGACCCCAAATGTTTTGAAGTGTTTAGCATGAATTTTTACTGGTAATAATCAAGTAAATAATTAATTGCATGCATTCGAAGAATCAAAGAAAAATATATGTAATCCCCAATGAGGGTATGGGTATGGCCCGGTATCTTCTCTATATTTCCACGGCGCCTGCTGTTCATTTTCACTATACATATATACTCCAACAACTCTATCTAAGCTATCAAAAATCAATGAATATGGTTCGGGATTATCATTCGCTGCTGCCCTTCGGCTGTAATGACCTATGCCAGGAACACACTGCACATCTTTTTTCCACCTAAGACTTGTTGCCGCATTTAAAGTTAGAGGCTGTTCTTCTTCCCAAACATCTATGATTTGAGGTTGATCCCAAATATCTGGAGCTCCCGGGCTTTCACCAGTAGCCAAAACAAAACGATCTCCTACGCTTAGAGCATCTCCTCCATCATCTGAAAAAACAATCAATGATAATGCTACTCCAACTACAGCACCTATAAATATAAAAACAAACATAACTATTAAAGGTTTCTGCTTAAATATTTCAATCATTTCTTCCCTCCAATTTCGATTTAACAAAAATGGAACTAGGTTAAAGATAACAAGTTAGGAATACAATAAAAACAATGTGGAATATTTTCAACCCATTAATTATAGATTTATACGCTTCGTTGATTACTTGACTTGAATTCGAATAAATATCTATAATTTGCCATTAATTAACACATATGTTTTTATAATCATTCATTTGTCTATCCACAATGGCTTCACAAAGGATTGTTTTTGCCGAAAATAAAATCATTCTCGAAAAGTTCAACAATTTGACTTTCCATTTGCATCTTATGATAAGCATTTCTAGCTGGGAGATTGTCTTCAAGAGCCCAAAACCTCAACCCACAGCAATTTGAATCAGCTTTAGCACGGGAATAAATCCATTGATGCATCAGGGTATAAATACCTTTCCTTCGCCAATTTGGAGATACGTATACGTTTTCAAACATCCAAAATTCAGCATTTCGGTACACACTCCATTCTTTTGCTATGTGAATCCGCCCAATTATTTCATCTTGCTCAATTGCTACAACCTCATGACCTTTATTTGGGTCATCCAGCAAAGCAGAAAGACCCGCTTTCAGTCGTCCCTTGTCGTTCCCATACTTAGGATTATTGTCTACATAAAGCATTGTCATTTCCTGTAGGTCATCTTTCGTCGCAAAACGGATTTTTATCATAGTAACCTCAAGTTTTTATTGAACGTATCGAAAAGTAATTTGGGCTAAATTATAATGGCATATATGCCATTAACTGTGAAACTATGAAAAGGATAAATCCCAATAACATGAACCATTTCAGGGCAGTTAGTTTCCATGATTTAGTCTCTAATTCTCCTCCACACACCGGACAAGCAAGTAAAATGTCATCTTTCTTACTTTTATATTCACATTTATTGCAAATCATAATGCTCATATTAATAAACCACTTCCACGTAAATCTATTTTGGTTACAATGTAATCTTTAAAAATCAACCTCTATGAAAACATTGTTAACTATTACAGGATTTCCTTTCTCTAATTCAATATTACAATACATAGTAAAGTCATTGTCCCCCGATCTCAAAACACCTTTCGGCAAAACAGCAGTTCGATGATCACCTATTTTTATCAATTCAACCGACACATGATTCAGCCGCAGCCATATTCTCGCATCTTGATTATCTTCATTTAACCATGTGTGAATCATAAAAACAGCATCTTTATCAGTAGCATCGGAACCAATATTTAATGTGATTCGACGTTCATTTATATCCAATATAAGAGGTAGTTCAGAGGCAACTGATCCTTGGGTAAACATACCAGATCCCGAATCTATTCCGTATATTTTATTTTTCTTTCTTAATGAAGAAATTTCTCCAATTTCATCTAGCGGTTTATATACAGTTTCTTTATCCAGAGGTTCTGTATTAAATTCACAATGAGTAAAAAGGTTGAACAAATAAATACCATCCACATTTGAATACCACCACCAATCAGCTACACCACGTATATATTTAATCCAAGCAGAAGAACTACGGAATGTATCTCTATAAAGTTTAAACAGAGGTCTAGTATTTAAAGATGTGTAAATTGAAATACCATAACGAGATCCGATTTCCTTCCAATTCTGAATCGGCATGTTATAAGGGTTGAATCCCATCCCAACAACCACTATATCCACCAATCGATTCGACATCCATTTTTCTACATCTAGCCCTAGCATAAGTGAAGTTTGAATAGAGTCGGGTACATGAACAATAAGCGTATAATCCCTCCCTCGATCTTTACCAATACTATTCAATGTATTTCTTACCTGATTTATAAAATCAGTCATCAGTGGTGCAAGTTCTATTTCCCTTCCTTGCGGAAAATTCCAAATGAATCTCGTGAAATCTAATTCATAGCCATCAAAATCATGAGCCGCAGCATTATCCTTTATGTACGATAACCGGTGATTCCTGACTTCTGCATGTTCAAAATTCAAAGCGGCCCACTGGTAACGCTCAATGTGCTCTTTGTCTAAATCTCCATCACCGATTCCACCTAACAAATATTCTGGGTATTGCGACTTGAACGAATCATTTGTATGTTCAAGCTTTTTTACACTTGCGTCATGAGAATCATTTATTCTTAACGACCCCCATATTTCCATTTTCTTGGAATGGCATGCTTTGATAATTACGTCTGTCGCATTTTTATGAGTACCTAAGAACGGATGTACGACATAGTCATTCAATTTTGCCCAAGGGCCCCATGGAGGCGTAGCACCATTTCCTACATTCCAAACATATGTATCAACTTGCGTATCAAATGTCGGTGTTGTTCGCGCATCAATGTATGATTGTTTATCAATGAGTTTGTAAGGAGGTCGATTCAAACGTGCAAATTGCTGGTCTGAATCATCGTTATATATAATCCTCCTATTTCGGTCCTTTTTAAACATTAACTGTTCACCTCAATAATTAATCCTATAAGCTATTTCGGATTTCAAATCTTATAAATTTTTAAGGTAGGGCCATATATAGCATGCCCAATGACAAGAGTAAAACAAATATCACTAAAGCGGCAATCATTAATAACTGAACCAACATTTCCTCCTATTTAAATTCAAAGCATCTATCAATCATCTTGAAATTGAAACTGCAAGCGTTTTCTTATCTGAATATTCACAGCTAATCAAAAGAAGTTTCATTATCCTACCTTGTGTTTTGTCCTATATATTATCCAAATCGGGGGGGCACATAAAACTAGACTGTAACACAAATGGAATCGTTGATGGGAATCAAAGTAGGCTAAAAACAAAGAGAACCAACAATGATTCGGTTTAATAAATTTCGATTATTCTTGACCTAGTGAAGCAACATCCTGAACAAGCACCCCATAACTAAGATATAAAAGTAAAACAAATCCTATGATAATAATAAAAAACATGAATTTCCAATTAAATGTCTTACTTCTTAGAAACAAAAGAAGTAACGGAAACCCCAAAAATATAAGTATCGATAGTAACAACAATTCCATCTGAACCTAACCTGCAAATAGGTTTTTCATTTTAATTTATTAGCGCTATTGCTCTTATTAGAAAATCTAAACATATGTATAGGTCTTCTGCGTTATATTAGCCGAACATTAGGTTAGAATATCCAAGAATAATTAGTATTATAACGGTAAGCCAAGACTACATATACTAATAGGAGATTCAATATGAAAAGTTACATTGAAAAGATAAGTTCAGGTGACGCTGAATCCGTAGATATGAATTCCAATCAACTGGAGCTAGCTGCAAAATATGTCGAGCAACAAGTAGATGCAGGCCATATACCATTGGGGTATGTCATGGTGGTGCGTAAAGGCAAAATTGTCCTAGATAAATACTTTGTCCATCCTAATGTTGCAGGCCAAGGAGTTAAAATCCAGTCCAACAGCATGTTTCCAATCGCGTCCGTAACAAAGCCTCTAACCGCTACTTTAGCAATGAAAATGGTCGAAATGGGAAATTTTTCTCTGGAAACTCCTGTCGCAGAATATATACCCGAATTCAGTCAAAAAGGCAAAAATTCAATAACTCCAAGACATTTACTTACTCATACT
>CAYPYC010000062.1:0-6828 GCA_964414905.1 uncultured Dehalococcoidia bacterium | reverse complement strand
GAATACACACGGATAGCCTGTATTATAGAAAATGCCATTTTATTACAACAAAACATTGCTATAAACCAATCAAACCATCCCTCTCTAAATAAACCAAATGAAATCTTTCTCTCCAAACAATTACATATATTTTTATCAAAAATTTCAGCTAAATTAATATCCTACGGCTACTACAAAACTTTAATATTAATAGGTGGAGATACAGCCCATACAGTTTTACAAACAGCTTCTATAAAAGAAATAGATGTAGCAGGAGAAATACTTCCAGGCACAGTAGTTAGCTTGCCTTTGATAAAAAATACTAAACTTAAGTTAATAACTAAGTCCGGTGGATTCGGAGATGAACACCACATTTCTAACCTAATTTCAAAATTACTTTAATCCAACTTTCTATAGTAAATAAAGTAAATCAAACTACTTCATTTAATGCCTTTCATAAATCTATCTATTGCTTTTTTAGTGCTACCGATATACATCTCAGGTGCATCTTCATTATGCTGTACTTTTAGACAAACAAACACTGGTCCTTTTGAGTCATTAATCTCATTTAATTCATTTACGAAGTGTTCCAAATTATCAAATGTGTAAGCACTTGCATATCCAGATTTCAATGCAATTCCAGCAAGGTCTACATTATCACCACCGGGTATAGGCTGTCCTCCAGTTGTAAAATAAACCCCATCCTGAAAAACAAAATGGCAGAAATTGTCGGGGTTTTGCTCTGCAATTGTAACCAAGCTTCCTAAATTCATTAACACCGAACCATCACCATCTAAAACCCAAATCTTTTCGTTAGGCTTTGCCAACGCCAAACCCAGACCAAGCGATGAAGCTTTTCCCATAGCGCCAAAAATCGGTAAATCCATTTGGGGATTATCAGATATTAGCTCCCAATAACGATTAGGAGTCATAGTACCAACCACAATTTCATTATTCCGCTTACTATTTAATACTTTTATCGCATCGAAAGCAGGTATCATATTCACACTATTCTAATTGCTTAATTAATCTGGTCCATTGTATCGTATATCATGAGGCAATACATCCGTTATGCCAGATGCAACTAACACTCTTTGCACCAAAAATTCTACAACTTCATCCAAGCTTTTGGGCTTTAAATAGAAAGCGGGGTGAGGAGGGATTATATTTGCTCCCATATTTGCAAGTTTTGATAGGTTCTCTAAATGCAGCTGACTTAAAGGAGTTTCTCTGGGTATTATCGTTATCGGACGCCTTTCCTTGAAACAAACATCAGCCGTTCTACGTAATAAATTATCAGCTAATCCAGTAGCTAGTGCAGCAACTGTCGCCATAGAACATGGCACAATAACCATTCCCCTAACAGGATAGGTCCCACTGGCCATTGGTGCCTGAATATCACCAATATGATAATTTTTGACTTTGCCAGTTTCAACAATTCTTTCCAAAAACTCACCAAAGGATTCTTCCATTTCTTGCTTCCATACAATTCTTGCAGCATGGGAAGCTATTAGAGCCACTTTAACATCTCGCTCTATCAAAGCATCTACCAACCTAGATGCTAATATAGAACCACTGGCTCCTGACATGCCAACTACTAACGGATTATCAACATATTTTTCGTTATTCAAATAGCCCCCGGAACTTTAAATAATCATCAAACTAACCAATATAGAAAAGAAAACCGATAAAGATACGAGAGGATTCAAACGGAAAAATTTACTACCTCCCTCGATAACACCATGATAACTGATATACCTATGTTTATAAAACAAAATGTATCCCACAATAATTGGCCCTATATAATAAGCCCACCCTATAGAAATCACAATTCCTAATAAAATCAACAATATAACCGATAAAAAGTCCAAAATTTTTGTCGCTTTGAGAGCAAAATTTACTCCAAACCTAGATGAAAATGAGTGCAATTTGTTTTCAGAATAAAAATCTACATCCTGAACATGGTAAAGAATGTCAAAAGAAGTTGCCCATAAAGCCACTGCTGTTGACAAAATCACTGCCTCAAACCCTAAAGATGCATTTATACCTATCCAAGCTCCACTCGGAGCGATCCCTAAAACCGACCCCAAGAAAAAACTACTTAGCCATGTGAATCGTTTTGTATATGAATAAATTAACATATGTATAGCCACAATAGGGGACAAATAAAAAGCTAAATCATTCAACATAAAAGCCGAGAAAATAAATAGCACCAATGTAAAAAATGCTATGAGCAATATACTAACTGACTTTACCCTTCCAGACGGCAAATCCCTATCTTTGGTCCTAGGATTAATTGAGTCAATTTGCTTATCGATAACTCTATTCATTAGCATACCAAATGTTCTTGCGCCAATCATAGCTAGAGTTATCCAAATTATTTTGACCAGCTCTAAATCATCAACAGATTTATAAGCTAAAAGCAACCCGGAATAAGCAAATGGCAAAGCAAACAAAGTCTCATTTAATTTTAATAACCTTAAAAATTTTAACATTAGTTATAAAAATGTATACAAATGATAATATTCAGATTTTGTAGCTATTCCATTTCGTATCGACCAAATTTTTAATCTCTTCTGCCATCACTATTTCATCTGGCCAATTTCTATTAAATCCATCCAATTCACTCTTTGTGGTTGCATCTATTCCTATCTTGCCACTATATTTTGGAACTTCAGAAGCATGGTCCAAATCATCAGCTGGGCCCTTAACAATTACTAAATCCCTACTTGGGTCAATATTAGTACCAATCCTCCAAGCAACCTCTGAAGTATTTTCCACATCGACATAATGATCAACAACGACTATTATTTTCGTTAAAGCCATTAAGCCTAATCCCCAAAGTCCATACATTACTTTTTGTACATGGCCAGGATACTCTTTCTTCATCGATACGATTGCAAAATTATGAAACAAACCTTCGGCAGGCATATTAACATCTACAATTTCAGGCATTGTCAATTGCAAAGCTGGCAACATTAATTTGGAACTAGCTTTACCCATAAAATAGTCCTCCGTCGGTGGCTTACCCACAATAACCGCAGGATAAATTGGATTAATTTTATGAGTTATTGCAGTTAAGTGGAATACTGGATATTCAGATGGTTCTGAATAAAAACCTGTATGGTCTCCGAATGGACCTTCAACTCTTTGTTCCCCTACATTCATGTATCCTTCCAAAACAAATTCGCAATTAGCAGGAACCTCTAAATCAACTGTCTTACATTTGACAAGCTCAACCGGGCCTCCTTTTAAAACACCTGCTACTAACAACTCATCCATATCAGGTGGTAAGGGTAAAGACCCGGACCAAATTGTTACCGGGTCTCCTCCAAGAACCACTGCAACTTCCATTTTGTCTTGTTCAGTCTCTTTAGCTTTACGATAATGTGCTGACCCAACTTTATGGGTCTGCCAGTGGATACCTGTAGTTTTTTTATCATATACCTGCATTCGATATGTGCCTACATTTCTTTGTCCTGTATTTACATTCCGAGTAATTACCAAAGGCAAAGTTATAAATTTTCCTGCATCATCAGGCCAACATTTCAAAATGGGTAAATCAAATAAATTAATTTCATCACCGGTTAAAACAACATCTTGGCAAGGAGCTTTTTTCAAAATCTTTGGGGAACTTTTACTGAGAGTAATTAATTCGCTTAAAACTTTTAATTTATCTATCATTGATTTAGGAGGTGTTTTAGTTAAATTAATTAATTTATTTGCTATCCCAGACAAATCATTAAGACTATCTACACCTAACCCCCAAGCAATCCGAGATTCACTTCCAAACAAATTGATTAAAACAGGTATATTCTTATTGTCAACATTTTCAAAAAGCAAGGCAGGACCATTATTTTTTATAGCTCGGTCTGCAATTTCAGTTATCTCAAGTTCGGAGCTCACTGGAGTCGAAATTCGAACCAATTCATTTTTCTCTTCAAGAAAATCTATAAAATCTGATAAATTGTTAAACATCTACTACTCCAAATCAATTTTGTATTCTAAAGTCTGTCGACGAAATATCGCTCCTGAATTTTTCTTCTTCAATCATGATAAACATATCTTCATAACCATCAGGAATACTTATGTCTTTGGCATTTCTAAAATTGCCAAATTCATCTAATCTTCCAACTACTATAAATTCACATCTGTTTTTCCTAATACTATCCAGCGCCGCCAAGCCAGTTTTAAAATTATTATTATAATATTTTGCATCTAGTATTCTAACTGCTGTGTCCCATCCTACAACAAATGAACACCCCTTGAAATAAGTAGATTTTTCAACAAAAGTTTTTGACTTGGAGATTATAATTGTGCCAACTCCAATAAACTGTAATATTCGTTGATTTACATCCTCCATGGTCATATTATCCTTATCCACGTTATATATAGAAATCTCGAAATCTACTGTTGAGCCTTTCATTTCCCCAATCAATTTTGCCAATTGTTTATGTCCAGTATGTAAAGGATTGAACGAACCTGGAATTATAGATGTAGGATAATATGGAAAATCTAACAATTCTCCGTATTGATTTATTATTAAAAACGGTTGCTTTGTTTCAAATAATTGCTTTATAGCATCATAATATTTATTTTCTTTTCTGCAAACCTCGTCCTCTGCTGATAAATCTGAAAGTAAAATATCGTTACCACTCTTAAACCAAAACTCATCGACTTCATTCAATATAAATCTACTCACTAGATCTTCTTCAGAAATTCGGTCCCTAAACCCTTTATTAAGTTTAAGAGATACGCTAAGCATTTCATCTTTGTTTCTTATAGAAACATGTGCTCTATGCTCACCTTTTTTCGGAACATCAGATATTAATGCCGAGGTACACCCTATTCCTATTACTTCTTCGCCCGCAGATACCAACCTGCTAGCTCTTAAATAAGCTATATTGGCAAATTCATTTGCCACTTGCTCTGTAACATATACACCTGGAACTCTTCCTAACAATTCATCAACAGAACCATGGGAATATGGAAAGTCCAACTGCATGAGAGTATTCGAAGAACCTGGTGTAGTCAAAAACCAATTAGCAAAACTAGATCCGGATCCAGCAAAAATACCACTGATTTTAACCGGATCTTCATTTATTCTATTTATGATTTTTTCAATTATTTGCTTCAATGGTTTAGAATTAAACAATATATATTTTCAATACATATATAATCAATGAACATATTATTAATCTATATTGTAACAAACCAAATTACCTGTAACTCTATTTCATGAACAAAAAATGGGAACCAAATAAAGGTGATCGCGTAATAAGACACCCAAGAGAAGAAGAACTTCAGACAGTACGAATTTCTAGTACTAATAAAAGATCTCAAGCAAAACTTTTTGCTTCTCCTCTGATGTTAATGTACATATTTTTGGGTTTGATAATAATAGGAACTATCCTTTTATTAATGCCATTTGCAACAGCATCAGGAAATTTTACACCTTTCATTGATGCCTTGTTTACAGCAACTTCCGCAGCAACTGTGACTGGCTTGACTAGTGTAACCACTGCAACCCATTGGTCCTCTACCGGACAAGCTATAATTTTGACACTGATATTCATAGGTGGCTTAGGAATAATGACCGTAACGGGCTTTCTACTTATTTTATTTAGCAATCGTGTTTCATTATCACAACAAGTTTTAATCAAGGACAGTTTTCAAATCAATCAATTGGGTGGTTTAGCAAAAATCACCTTGCTTATGATAGGATTTGCAGTCTTAGTACAATCAATTGGGTTTTTCGCTTTATTAATGCGATTAATTAATATATACCCGTTCGGACAAGCTATTTGGCAATCTTTATTCCATTCAGTATCTGCATTCAACAATGCTGGCTTCGTAATATTCCCAAGCAGTACCAGCCTTTCTTATTTCAAAAATGACTATTTGATTTTGTTGATAATCGGCACTTTAATATTTGTTGGTTCGATAGGATACTGGACAATAATCGATTTAGGAAGCAAACTTTCATTTTCTAAATTACACCTCAACACTAAATTAGTCATAATTACTACAATGACGTTGATTTTTATTGGAGCTGCGTTTTTTTTGGTTTCAGAAACTAATAACCCCAAAACAATTAAAGACCTCCCTCTAATACAGCAAATATACATATCGTTTTTCGAATCCATAAGTGGCAGAACATCAGGATTTTCAACAGTGCAGTTTTCAGAAACCAAGCAACACACAAACTTCTTTTTCACTGCCTTGATGCTTATTGGAGGGTCAGCCGCATCAGTTGCGGGAGGAATAAAAGTCAATACTATTGCTATCATTGCAATTTCTGTTTTCTCAACAATAAGATGCAAATCGTATGCCAGTGCGTTTGGACGTGAAATCCCTAAGAGTCAAATTCGATTATCGATATCAATAGGTATTTTAGCTATATCCTTTGCGTTTATAACAAGTTTCATTTTATCTATGACCGAAAACCAACAATCATTCATAAACGTTTGGTTTGAAACGGTTTCAGCATTAGGTACTGTTGGATTAACCACAGGGTTATCAGAACAAGCTAGTTCCCTTGGTAAACTTATACTTACAACATTAATGTTCGTAGGTAGAATAGCTCCAATGACACTTGCTTTAATTGTTACCCAAAACCTTCAAAAGCCATCTTATAAGTTTGCAGAAGAAGAGTTAATATTAGGTTAATACATATGGGTTCTGTATAATTCTATATATCATAAGAACTTGATATAACATATTAATTTCTAAATCAATCAGTGGCATAAGTAATACAGAAACAGAGGAATAAAATGGCGCAAAAAAGCAATGTTGCGGTTATTGGTTTGGGGAGATTTGGCTCAAGTATAGCCAGATCCCTTTACAACA
>CAYPYC010000061.1:0-6828 GCA_964414905.1 uncultured Dehalococcoidia bacterium | reverse complement strand
AAATATGGCACAAAAAAGCAATGTTGCGGTTATTGGCTTGGGTAGATTTGGTTCAAGTATAGCTAGATCTCTTTACAACATAGGACATGATGTATTAGCCATTGACATGGATGAAGCTAAAGTACATGAAATAATGGGACAGGTAACTCATTCAGTAGCCGGTGACGGAACCAATGAAGGAGTATTGAGAGAATTAGGTGTTGAAGCTTACGATGCAGCAGTCGTTGCAATAGGCTCAGACATAGTTGCCAGCGTTATGTCTTGTGTAATATTACAAACAATAGGTATAAGTAACGTAGTTGCAAGAGCCCATGATGAGACTCATGGTAACGCCTTGGAAAGGCTAGGTGTAAATAGAATAGTACACGTAGAAAGTGATATGGGAAACAGGGTTGCACACAGCCTATTCAACCCTGAAGTAGAACAATATGTTGGTCTTACTGACGATTTTGGAGTAAATTTAATTAGAGTAAACAAAAGATGGGACAAACAACCTATAAAAAAGATAGGGTTTTCGGGACCCAGAGGGAAACAATCCGCGGTTCTTGCCTTAAAACGAGGAAAGGATGTTTTTATATCCCCAGATACAGATGAGCACTTGAAGTCTGGAGATGTCATAGTGGTAGCTGGAAAGGATGATCATTTAAGTGACATTCTCAAAAATGATAGCTCAGGCAAGTAATTCGAAAATACTCCAATGCAACTATTTCCATTTAAATTCCATAGTACTCCTAACAGAAATAAATTATTTAAATCGGTATTAGTAGCTTTAAGTGGCGAAGAGTCGGATAAAGGAGCTATTGAACTAGCCTACAGTCTTACAGAAAATGAAAATGCTCCGATAAATTTAGTTAATATTGCCGAAATAAAAAGGTCCTACCCTATTGATATAGAAATTGAACATGTGACTGTAAAAGCGGAATCTATATTAAAAAATGGTGAAGAATTCGCAGAGACGCTTAACTATAATGTCGAAGCAGAATTCCTACAATCAAGACATGTCGGGTTAGGTATACTCCACGAGGCAGCGGATAAAAATGTTGAGGCTATAATAATATGTTTACCCCATAAAACCAAATATGGTGATTTTAATTTAGGTGAAGTAGTCCCATACTTATTAGAAAATGCTCATTGCAACGTGATAATTTGGCAAAATACCAATAAAAAAGAAATGTACTAGTATACACAATGAATAAAGATGATAAAAACATAGACACACCTAGAGAAGCAGCAATAATCGGTTACGGTGAATCCGGACACGAAATAGCTAATTCAATGAATAATCTGGGGTGCACAGTAACCATAATGGACATAAATCCAAGAGCGTTTGCAAAATTGCCTGAATCAAATGTTAAAAATGGTTCGATAATTCCATTATCCGGAGACGGAATGTCCATAAATGATTTATCTACTTTGCCCAAAGATTTATCCATAATTATAGTGATGACAGGAAACGATTCAGTGAATCTTTTTATTGGACAATTAACGAAGCAATTATTTAGAACGGCAAAAATAATCTGCAAAATTAACAATAAAAAACTCAGGGAGATTGGCGATAATCATGAAATATTAGCATATAGCCCAATAACCCTGTTAAATGAAAAAATCCTTTCGATAATTTGAGGTTGAGTAAATGTACGTTGTGATAATTGGAGGCGGGACAATTGGTATTTCAATAGCTGAATGGCTCTTGGCGGCAGGTAATGAGATAGCGATAATAGATAATGACCCTGAGCAATGTAAATACATAGACAATAATATCGGCATGGTATCTATTCTTGGAGATGGAACAAATTGGAATTCACTTACTAATGCAGGAATAACTCGATGCGATACAATTATTGCTACAACAACACATGACCACATTAATTTAATATCCTGCCAGTTAGCCATTGATTATTCTAAAGACCTCGATAAATCCATAACAACGGTATCTTTAGTAAATGAAACTGAAACATTGGCATATTTTAACTCGTCGGGTATCACTACAATAATCAATGTAAACGAAAATGTTCTTAAAGAACTCATGGAGTCTTTTTCTGTACCTGGGTTGAACCACCTTATGCCTATACCAGAGCAAACCGACAAATCTATGATATCCATAAGGGTACCACTAGAAGTAGGACTACATGGAGTAAGATTAGGCGATACAAACTTATTAAACCACATTGAAGCATATTTGATAATAACAACCAACGGCTCTACTTCCTCACCAACCGACCAATCTATAGTTAAACCAGGAGATCAAATTATAGCAGTCACTTCAGCGGACATTGAAGACCAAATAAGAGAGATGTTGGTATCAGGACCTTATGAAACACAAATCTAAAACATTAGCATACTTAGGCCCAGAAGGAACACATTCAGAGCAGGCATGTATCGTTTATGATTCATCTGCTAATAGAATGCCTTTCCCCTCTATAAAAAATGCAGCCGATGCAATAGTTACAGGAGAAGCAGAAGAATGTATGGCTCCTATTGAAAATAGTCTTGCAGGGTCTGTAAACGAAACTTTGGATATTTTAATATTTCAAAAAACGATTAAAATCAAATATGAATTAATAATACCAATAAACCATTACTTAATTACTAAAACTCAAGTCAATCCCAATAAAATCAACCATATACATTCACATCCACAAGCCATTGCACAGTGCAGAGCGTATATTTCTCAAAATTTTCCTGATGCAAAAATTACGGCATCAATGAGCACAGCTGCTGCAGTTAAACAAATGCTTTCATCTTCTAAAAATGATGGTGCAGCTATTGGAACTAAAAGCTCGGCTATACTTAATAATGCAGTCACAATTGGAGAGAATATCCAAGACAATAAATCAAATTCGACTCGGTTTGTTATACTCGCTAAAGAAGACCATCAATTAACAGGAGACGATAAAACATCCATTTGCTTTGAATTAAAATCCGACCGTCCAGGAATCCTTTATGAATCATTAGGAGAATTGGCATCAAGGGATATAAATTTAACCAAAATAGAATCTAGACCAACTGGAGAATCACTGGGAAGATATATGTTCATTATAGATTTGATAGGACACAGAGAGGAAGCAAAAGTTAAATCAGCAATCAATTCACTCAAACAATCATCTTCAATGTTTAAATTATTTGGGTCCTATCCTAGATTTAAAATCAACGAAGATCAAGATTAGCTTTCTAAGATTTTGGCAACCCAAATTCTTCTTCGAAGTCGTCATCCAAAACAAGTTCGTCTTCGGAGCTAGCTGGTGATTGTTTCCTCTTGCTAATGACTTCATCTATTTTAGGTCCAATTTTTTCTTTAATTTCATCTACTGCTGGACCAAGTCTGTCCCTTGCTGCTGTACCGATATCCTCCATCTTAGACCTAATGATATCTGACTGATTCCTAAGTTCATTCCTGGTTTCTTGACCAGGCTTCGGTGCAAGTAATAAACCAAAAGCAGCACCTACTATGCCACCAAATAAAAATCCTGTAATAAATCCGCCGCCGCTGTCAGACATAATATTCTCCTTAATTTTTTATATTAAGTTTCAATCTTTATTTCTTTTGCCAAAAATCCCAGCAACAAAAGAAATTACTTTGCCAAAATTATATGCTGCATTTGTGCCATTAGATAACTCATTTAACTTAGCGATTAGTTTATCCAAAGATTCAAACATAGACAACAATCGTCTACTCAAAGGTAAAAAGATGACTAGCACAAATACTAATACGCCAATGATAATTATATCCCTAATGATTCCGATTATTTGTGCAACTTCATTCATGATAATTATGTTTAATCTTAGTCACCCATTTTAATAGGAATTTTGAATCAGCTCGTTTTTATCCTGGCTGAACCAAAATCCGAACAGATCCACTAGTTTCCTTACGCTGAGATATTACTTTGTGCCCACCTTTTTCTGCCCAAACAATTACGTCATATGTATTAAGAACGTCTGGCATAACAACTTCGACAAATGACTTTGAATCTTTTCCAACTTGTTCGGTTAGTTCTAAAATTATACTGGCACAACTCTTACCAGTACCGTCAATTACAACCCATCCATCGCTATTTGCACCATTAGTAGCAACATTCAAATCCCTAACTGCAATTTCTCCAGATTCTCGCAAACTAAGTTCTTTACGGAATTTAGCAACTGCTCCCCAATAAACCGAATTATCTCTTGCTCCCTTTGAGCAAACTGCACCTCTAACACCTACGATATCTGGATTAATCCTAGCAAGTTCATCTAAGTTATCTAGGCGAAGATGGCCTGATAAAGCGGTACTTACCCCCATAGATTTTCCTTGATAAACAATATCAGTCAAAATTTCCTCAGACATAAAATCAAACAAATTCCTACCATCTTTAGTCAGAGTATCGATCAAGAAACCATCACATTCGCCATCTTCAGCTAAATCTACCATTTTATTCGGATCTAATCCATCATAAAGACTATTATCGGCAAAAAGAGAACCTATCAATTTTGTTTCAGTTCCATTTAAAGCTTCTTTACTTGCTAATAGAATATCGACAGCCATCTGATATTCAGTTTTCATGAAACCTACTTTCACTGACGTGGCTTTAAGCAAGCCTGCACTATATACGGCCATTGCAACCGTCCCCACTTGATTAGGTACCACGCCCAAAGTAACACTAGCATGTGTTTCTTGAGGGACATAATCTCTAACTTCTTTAACCAACCATGGATGAGCAGAACCAACCAATGCTTCTTGAAGATTTTTGACATCCACTATGTCTGCATTACCCTTGAGTGCTTGTTTAGCCTCTTCCATATTTTGCACACTTACCATTAATAACATCAGATATTATCCCTCACATTACTCATAATCTCATTTTTAGCGTTATCTATATCAATCTTTAATTGTTTTTTTTCGTTATCGTTCAAATCAAAAAGAGGCAATCTTGGTGATCCTCCAGCCATACCCATCAGTTCTCCCCAGTATTTACATAATGAAACAGGTAAAACCCCATTATTTTGTTTAACTATTTTCATCCACCATTTATCTGAAATATTTTTTATCGGCTTAATATGTTTTTCATAAAATTCTTTGTCTACATTGCCTTTAACAGCATTATCAATAAAATTCACATAGTAATTGTTTTCTTTTGTATCGAATCTCCAGTCAGACGTATTTGCAAACATGACTTGCTGTTCAAATCCCATTTCTTTACCTTTAAAGAAAATCCATTCATCTGGTGTACTTACTATCACTTTACCACCAATCTGCAAATGTGTATTTATTGACAGTTCCCTGTTAAAACTAGCCTCCTTTACACCTACAACATTTTGTATTTTACAAATTTGTTGAAGCCAGTCTGGTTCTAAAACAATACCGAACTGAGGCGAATTGTAAAACATTATAGCTAAATCTGTATTTTCAGCTAATTTTGAGACAAATTCAAAAACTTGTTTAGGGCTTTTCGCTACAACATAAGGAGAAGTAACAATTAACAAATCAAAGTCTGCATTTTGGGCTTTTTTCGCAAGCTTAATCATATCCTCAAACGCAGAATGCGTTACATGGGCTGCTATTTGTACTTTATCTCCTGCATGTTCAGCAACTAAATCGTAAATTTCCATTCTCTCTGCTAAAGTTAAACTCCAAAATTCACCCATTCCCCAAGTACAGCCTATACCCGACACGCCTAGTTCCACTATATGGTTTATGTTAGATGTTAATCCGTTAGAGTCGAGAGAGCCGTCGGAGGTGAATGGTGATACTAAAGTAGACCATTGACCCTTCAAATGTGATTTAGCCCAATCTTTAGATTCATTTTTTTTATAATCAGCCATTTACGTTTGTCGATATATCCTGCTCATCTTACGCCACACTATTAAGTGACCCATAACCTCATCTTATATACGAGAAATACAAGTGTCAACTTAGAGAATTAAGTGGTACCACATTCTTAATACCCGGAACAGGTAAGACATGGTGAAAATGATAAGTTTCAGTTTATTTCAGAATATAGTTTTTCTTCAAATTTCATTACTGATTTGTTTAAATCAAGATTGTGTTTATCTTCTAATTTAGGGTCAATAGACAAGACTTTTAAAGCTGTCTGCCGCGCCTGGTGTAAAATTTCAAAATCACTAATTTGCGCAACTTTGAAATTTGGCAATCCACTTTGCCTCGTTCCCAGATAATCACCAGGCCCTCGTAATTTCAAATCTTCCTCAGCCAATTCAAAACCATCATTACTACCCTCTAACAATTTTAATCTGGTTTGGGCATTTTCACTTGGAGCATCAGCAATAAGAACACAATAACTTTGAAATTCTCCTCTCCCAACTCTCCCTCTTATTTGATGCAATTGAGCCAATCCAAAGCGGTCTGCTCCATCTATAATCATTACACTTGCATTAGGAATATCTATTCCTACTTCAATAACTGGTGTACATACTAAAATATCAATATCATGATTTTGAAATTCAACCATCACTTTATCTTTCTCATTTAATTTCATTCGGCCGTGTAATAACCCGACATTAAATTCCGGATAAATATCTGCTACCAGCTTTTCATATTCTTCAGTAGCAGCTTTAGTTTGTAATATTTCGGATTCTTCAATAAGTGGACATAAAACAAAAGCCTGCCTGCCCTTTTCTACCTGTTGCCGTGTAAATTCATACGCTTTGATTTTATCTTCATCGTTAATAAAAACAGTTTTGATTTCCTTTCTACCTTCCGGCAGTTCGCTTAATACAGATATATCTAAATCACCATATACTGTCAAATCCCAAGATCTGGGAATAGGGGTTGCTGACCTCACCAACATCTGAGAATTATTGCTTTTATTCCGAAGGGTAGCTCTTTGTTCC
>CAYPYC010000060.1:2634-6838 GCA_964414905.1 uncultured Dehalococcoidia bacterium | reverse complement strand
TAGAACTTTTGGGATTAATTAATGTTATTGGCAATAGCATCACCAAACTCGTCAAAAACCCATTAGCACAAGCCTGAGTTATAGGCTGGGGTTTTGGAGGAATGATTCAAGGAGTTTCTGGCTTCGGTGTACCAGTAGCAGTCGTAGCTCCACTGATGATATTGATGGGTTTTTCAGCCCCAAGAGCAGCCGCTATTGCATTAATCGGTCATTGCTGGGCTACGACTTTTGGGTCTTTAGGTTCTTCTTTCTATGCTCTCCAATTAGTTACAGGTCTACCCACTGAAGAAATCGGCACTCATATGGCTGTTTTGTTCGCACTACCCATATTCCTATGTGGATTCGCAGTTGCTCATATACAAGGTGGACTAAAATCAGTTATGAGAGGTATTCCTGCCATTCTGATAATCGGAACAGTGATGGCGTTCGGCCAATGGATTTCTGCATACCTAAATGTACCTCAAATTGGAGGTTTGGTAGCAGGACTATCCGGTACAATAGTCGGATGGATATTAACTCTCACACCCATATTAAATTTTGGCCAAATTCAATCCGATTCACCACCTTCGAACACACATAAATCTAGATCGTTTGATACAAACAAACTTAAAAATATAAGCTTCCACGTCGCCTTTTTGCCATACTATCTGATTTTAGTTGTCAGCCTGTTATCGCAAATACCTTTAATAAAATCAATACCTATACAATTTGGATTAGATTACCCAACAAATATAACTGGCCTTGGCTATATCGTAAAAGCTGAACAAGATTACGCAGGTATAAAATTATTTTCACATCCAGCTCCAATAATTCTGTTCGCAACTCTGATAACTTACTTAATCTATAAGACCAAGAATATATGGACTAAGGATATTGGAATAAATGCATTAAAGCGTACCTATAATCAATGTGTGCCCTCAAGTTTAGGTTTAATTACTATGGTTATGATGTCTTTGATAATGATTGATTCCGGAATGACTTCCTTATTAGGAAACTCGATTGCAAAAACAACTTCATTTTTGTTCCCAATATTTTCACCATTCATAGGTGTTCTAGGCACCTTCTTAACAGGAAGCAATACAAATTCAAATGTTATGTTCGGAGCCTTGCAACTGCAGACAGCTAAGACATTGGAATTAGGAGTCTACACAATTGCTAGCTCGCAATCAATAGGTGGTGCTATAGGAGGTGCTATAGCACCCGCTAAAGTGTTAGTAGGTACAACAATAGTCGGGCTTGGTGGGCAAGAACATAAAGTATTGAAAAAATCTTTACCCTATTGCATGATTATATTGGTTGCCGTCGGAATACAAGCACTGATCTTATCGCTTTTGGAGTAATGCACATAATGAAGTCGAAATTTCAGCAAGCCGCTTTGGCTACATATATTGTCTCCATAATACCAATGTATGTAGGTTTTTCGGTAATAGACAGTGAGTTCTTAATTATATTTGGTTTGATACTCGTTATATTAAATTCAATTATCACGGCGTTTACTACATAACCAATGAAATCCTCTAATGCTTTAATAATCCAATCTGGTGGAAGCACAGCTGTAATCAATAGGAGTTTAGCCGGGATTTTAGCTGAGTCATTAAAAGTGCGATCTTTTTCTAAAATATACGGCGCTATCCACGGCACAGATGGTTTGCTCAAAAGAAATATTACGGACTTATCTAATATAAGTCGTTCAGAAATATCTTTGATAGGGAAAACTCCAAGTGCAGCCTTAGGTTCATCTAGATACAAAATCACCGAAGCCAATGCATCCAAAGTACTAAATGTCCTGTCAGATTTTAAAATAGCATATTTGTTTATAATTGGAGGCAATGATTCGGCTGCCAATGCTAAAGAGCTTGGCCGTATAAGTGACCTTAATGGATATAAACTTCAAGTTATACACGTGCCCAAAACTATTGATAATGACTTGGTTGGTACCGACCACTCTCCTGGCTACGGAAGCACTGCACGCTTTATATCTTTAGCTACAATGGGAGCAGGCAAAGATGCGCAAACCATGGGCAAATCAGCACCAATAACAATTATAGAAGTTATGGGTAGAGACGCAGGTTGGATTGCAGCCTCATCCGCACTTGGAAAAAATAATTATCACGACCCCCCACATCTAGTGTGCGTCCCAGAACATATCACCGATCATGGAAATTTCATCCACCAACTCGAAAATGCTCACCGCAAGTTCGGTTATGCAGTGGCTGTTGTAGCTGAAAATTCTAGAAATGCCGATGGTATAATTGGCAGCAACGAAAAAGCCTTGCACGAAGATCAATTTGGACATAAGTATTTTGAGGGTGCTGGATTCCACTTAAGTAAATTAACAGAGTCTCAATTAAAAGTGAGAGTCAGATATGAAAAACCAGGAACCATACAAAGATCAATGGTATCTTGTATATCCAGCGTTGATGCTGTAGAAGCTGAAATGGTTGGTACCAAAGCGGTGCAATATGCTATGGAAGGAGCAACTGAAGTAATGATCTCAATAAAAAGGGACAACCTTGCTTCTAAATATTCAAGTTCAACTCATTTAATACCGGTTGAAGAAGTTGCTGACCAAGTGAAATATTTGCCCGATAACTATTACGATAAACAGGATTTATTGCCGACAGAGGATTTTAAATCATATGCGATTCCACTAATCGGAACTCCTTTACCTAAATTTGCCAACTTATTAAAATAATTATTTCTTAAAACAGCCTACTAAATACTTCATTCCCCAATAATCTTCCTTTTTGCGTCAACTTGTATATGTCATTGGAACAGATTAATAATTTCTGATCTATTAAATCTTTGATAGTTTCTCCAAAAATATCACTAACACTTACTCCAAACCTATTTTCGAATTCTACTGCTTTAATACCACGGTTCAATCTCAAACCCAACATCATTGTTTCTCCCATCTCAAGACGCTTATCGATGGGTTCAATATTTTCAATGCTAGGAATTTGATTTAACAAATCATTAGTATTATCAAAATTATCAGGAGTGGAAACCAATTTAGCTGAGGCTAAATATTTTGCTATGTAGGTATTTGGAGATTTTACATTATTAAATCTATTTTTAAATAAATAAGAATGTGCTCCAGGACCAACACCTAAAAATGGTCTATTCATCCAGTACCTTAAATTATGTTGGCTTTCTTTGTTAGGTTTTGACCAATTAGAAATCTCATATTGTTCGTATCCCTTATCACGCAAAAATTCTTCACATAAAACATACATGTCTGCTGCTAAATCATCATCTGCAAATTTCAATTCTCCTATATCTATCATCCGTTGCATTGGTGTATGTTTTTCAAGAGTCAGGCAATATAAAGATAGATGATCTGGTTCCAATTCTGAAACAATATTTAATGAATCTTTCCAATCTTTCAAAGTCTGATAAGGTATCCCATACATTAAATCCAAACTTATGTTATCAACCCCCATCTTCTTTAATTTTTTGTAACAATTTATTGCTGTATCAGCAGAATGAGTCCTTCCCAGAGTTTTTAATATAGAATCCTGAAAACTCTGGGTACCTATACTAATTCTATTAATACCCATATCCATAAACCCATCAATGTTTGCATCTTCTATATCATTTGGATTAACTTCAATTGTTATTTCGGAAATATCGGATTCAAAATTTGTTCTGACCAAATCGAGAATCCTTTTTAAATTATCAACTGGTAAATAAGAAGGAGTACCTCCTCCAAAAAATATCGTTCGGATAGGATGGGGATTTAATACCGATGACCAAAGTAATAATTCTTTGCATAGAGCATCTATATAAGACGGCATCAAATGTTCTATTTTTGCATAAGTGTTAAAATCACAATAAGGACATTTTGTCTGACAAAAAGGAATATGAATGTATAAAGATAAATCCAATTTTCACCAAGCCTCGAATAATAATAAAACAACTAACACAATTACAAAAGAACTTCTATAATGTCGTTAAAGACCTAAATAAAGGTAAGACTAATAAATCCTATCATCATAAATAACAATTTAAGGTCAATAAAATGAATTTTGTTTACCACGGAGATCCTTTTATAGTAGAACAAAAGATTAATGAGCTAAAATCCGAAATAGACGATGGGGATTCAAACTCAACTAATATAAATATATACGATGCAAACGAAATAAACTCAGATACTCTCCTCAACGCATGCTATTCAGTCCCATTTTTATCTACTAGGAGACTA
>CAYPYC010000060.1:0-2624 GCA_964414905.1 uncultured Dehalococcoidia bacterium | reverse complement strand
GTAATTATCAAAGGTTTACTTACTTTATTCGAATCTAAAAAACCTCCTCGAGCCAGATTCAGTAAAACAAAACAAACCTCTAAAAACAAGAGAGTTTCAGAATGGGACAGTATAGTTGAAGAAATCTCCAAATTTCCAGATACTACTTTATTAACTTTCTTAGATTTCGACATATCAGAAAACAATCAAATGCTTAATAAAATAAGGCCACACGTAAAAATAAACTATTTCCCCCAACCCACCAGTGACACATTAACAAAATGGATTAAAGAAAAAGCTAATTCCAAGAACTGCTATATAGAAGATAAAGCAATAACCGAACTAATAAGATATACAGGAAACAATCTTAGAAAAATTGACTCAGAATTAGAAAAATTAGCTTTGTACAATCCGACAGATACAATTACTCTTAAAGACATTGAAAAACTTGTTGTACCAATATCAAACCCAAATTTGTTCAGTTCAATAGATGCAATTTTAGCAGGGAACAAAAAACATGCTATCACCAGCCTGATTACCTTGATTAATCAAGGTACACCTGTCCAATTAATCATAACGCTATTGGGCAAACAAATAAAAACACTGATATTGATAAAATCTTTAATCAATAATGGTGTGCCAAAAAGAGATTTAATTAAACATATTTCCATAAGTAATTATGTACTCCAAAAGTTAACTAGAATCCAAGAAAAGATAAGTTTGAATTCATTACAAAACATGCACAAAGCACTCATTAAGGCTGACTATACAACTAAGACCACAAATGCCCAACCGGGGCTAGTCATTGAACTAGCTGTAATTGAATTAACCCTTTATGCAACTTCCACATCAAAACAACTACAATCCAATAATCGCCAGATTTAACTTTCAAATAATAAAGCAAGAACCTTTATACGGTTTGACTCATGGTTTTTCATATAGTATGCTTACATTTGTTGATAAAGAATACGGCTAGTAAACTCGAGTAATTCCTAATCTATAGTCAATCTTTGACATCTTAGTTTACTAAATAAACAATTGGGGGATTAATGATTATAAACCCAAATGATTTTACAGAAAAAGCTCAAGCAATTCTTGCAGGGTCACAAGAAATTGTAAGGCGATTAAACCATAACCAATGGGATGCTGAGCATGTTTTTTTAGCATTGCTAGAGGAAACTGAAGGAGTGCCAACAGAAATATTTAAAAAATTGGGCATATCCATAAATGAATTAATTAATGAAACTAATAATATTTTAGATAAATTCCCAACTGTTTCAGATGGATCCTCTCAAATATACAGCACTCCTAGATCTGAAATGATAATTGAACGTTCAAAAGAAGAAGCTAAAAGACTTAATGATGAATTCATAGGAAGTGAACACATATTAATAGCAATCGTGCAGGAAACGGAAGGTGCATTACACGATTTAATCAATAAATTCAATATAACACTGGAAACTGTATACAAATCTTTACAATCAATACGCGGTGAACACAGAGTCACCGACCAACGGTCTGAAAATCATTACGGCTCACTAGACAAATATAGCGTAGACCTTACTGACCTGGCTAGAAACGGAAATTTAGATCCCGTAATAGGCAGAGACACAGAAATAAAAAGGGCTATGCAAACATTACTGAGAAAAACTAAAAACAACCCTGTTTTAATAGGTGGTGCGGGAGTTGGCAAAACCGCTATAGCCGAAGGATTGGCTGAAGCTATAGTAAAAGGAGATGTTCCAGAAGAACTCAAAAACCGAAAAGTTCTAGCAATCGATATGGGTACCTTAGTAGCAGGCAGTAAATTTAGAGGAGAATTTGAAGAGCGCCTAAAAGCTGTTATGGATGAAATCAAATCAGCCAAAGGAGAAATAATAGTCTTTATTGACGAAATCCATACCGTGGTAGGGGCTGGAGCAGCTGAGGGAGGCATTGATGCGAGCAACATGATGAAACCGGCGTTAGCTAGAGGAGAACTGCAGTGCCTTGGTGCTACTACAGTCAACGAATATAGAAAATATATTGAAAAAGACGCAGCTTTGGAACGCAGATTCCAACCCATAATTGTTGAGGAACCCACAAGTGAAACAGCAATAGAAATGTTGATGGGGCTTAAACCTAGGTATGAATCCCATCATAAGGTAACTATTGAAGATGATGCAATTAAAACCGCTGTTAATCTAAGCAAAAGATATTTAACTGAAAGGTTGTTACCTGATAAAGCCGTAGATTTGATAGACGAAGCAGCAAGTAAAATACGGATAGATTCTCAATCTATGCCAAATGACCTGAAAGAAAAAGAAAAAGAAATCCAACACATGGTAAATCAAGAAGAAGCAGCAGCACAGCAAGGTGATTACGAAAAAGCAGCTGAAATTAAAACCAGACGTATACAAATCGAACAAAAATATGAACACGAAAAACAATCTTTGCCCAATCATGAAAAACCAGAAATGAAAGTTCTATCTGAACATATTGGCAATCTAATCACAGATTGGACCGGTATACCAACTAATAAATTGTTAGAAAATGAATCTGATAAATTATTAAACATGGAGGATCGGTTACACGAAAGAATTATAGGTCAAAACACCCCTGTAAAATTAATATCAGATGCAATTAGAAGAGCCAGAGCCGGACTA
>CAYPYC010000059.1:0-6843 GCA_964414905.1 uncultured Dehalococcoidia bacterium | reverse complement strand
GCTTGAATTTCATGCCTTCAATTGTAAAATTGTTTTGCAAATAAGATTCGGTATCAATCCCTTTAAATCTTTCGGGTAAATATCTTTTGGAGTCAATACTAGTTTCTCCATCCACAACATGTTCAGCAATCAATTGACCAGCTACTGGATTATAAGCAAATCCACCTGAATGAAAATTTGAACCAACAAACAATCCAGAAATGCCCGGTACAGGACCTATTACGGGAGTCGCATCTCTAGTAATACTTATTAATCCCACCGTGTGATAATCCCAAACAGCGTCTTCTATTATAGGAACTCTAGATTTAAACCCTTCCTGCAAAAAAGGTAATGCCCTAGGATCAGGACTTAGTTGATTCACAGTAAATTGTTGGTTTGGCATTAAAAAATTTTCTGGATTATGCGAATCAGTACCAACCAATAATCTATTGTCCTCAGTTGGTCTAATATAACCCTCTACAACCCTATCATTAATCGCAGGTAAATTAAGTTTAGTATCAAACGGCTTAGTGACAAAACGTTCATGAATAAAGTTTTTCATTGGTATTTGGAAATCTACCAAAGACAGTAAATGATTAATCCATGCATTTACAGCACAAATAACAACATCAAATTTTTCTTTTGTCTCCTTTTCAGTAACCGAAGATCGAGTTACAATTCCTTTGACTTGGGAACCCTCCAAATCAAAACCGACTACTTCTTCATACTCTCGTATCTGAACCCCCATGTCTTTAATCTTTTTTTGAAGAGCAGGAACATATCTATGTGGTTCACTATAACCTCCTCTTAAATCCAACACCCCATATTCATTATGATTAGCAATAACGTCGCTGAATCTATCTGTTAATTGCTCACCTTGTAGAACCTCTACTTTTGATCCCAAACTTATTTGTAAGTCACGAAGATCCTTATCCGTAATATAATCTTCTTCAGAAGAAAGATTTAAACAACCCACTTGATGAAAAGAATATCCTTCTAGTATTTGACTAAATCGTTCAAAATTATCCAAGGTCTTTAACCTGGCTCTAATAGCCGTTTCATTCCATTCAAGCGAAGTAACTATTCCTGCTGCTTGTAGACTCGAACCCCCACCAATATAACCTTTATCGATTACTGTTATTTTGCCAACACCTTTTTCAGCTAAATGAAAGGCTGTGCTCATACCTATCACGCCACCACCAATTATCGCAACAGACTTAGATTCTAAGTCATCCATTTTACTACTCATGAATTACCTTTTGTAACATTCATTGTGGTTTTAACCGCTAATTCAACATCTTTTGCACTAGGTACGACATACTTGCTAAGTTCTGGACTATAAGGTACTGGAACCCCTTTATTGCCAACTCTCACTATTGGAGCTTTAAGATACCTAGAAACCTCAGACTCACTAACTCTAGCAGCAATTTCACCTCCAAATCCTCCAACTTTCACCGCCTCATGAGCTATAACTAATCTACCCGTCTTTTTAACAGACTTGGAGATTGTATCAAAATCAAATGGTACTAAAGTTCGAGGGTCAATAATCTCAACCGATATATTTTGAGATTCCAAATTAGAAGCAGCATTTTCCACTTCTTCAAGCATTTTAGACCATGCAACTACTGTTACATCACTACCTTCTTTAGATACTGAAGCTTTGCCGAAAGGAATTTCATACCTTTCTTCCGGCACGTCGCCAACACTTTTGTACAAACCTTCATGTTCAAAAAAAACAACCGGGTCAGGATCATTTATAGCAGCAACCATTAATCCTTTAACGTCATATGCACTACTTGGAACAACAACCTTCAGACCAGGCACGTGGGTAAACCAAGCTTCTAGCGATTGTCCCATATATACGTTATTAGCGCTCATAGTTATAGACCTAATAACAATGGGAACATTCATGGAACCATTATTAATGTATCGAGCTTTAGCTGCAGTATTTACTATTGGATCCATAGCAACAGTAATCAATCCAGTAAATTGTAGTTCAACCACTGGCTTCATCCCCATTAATGCAGCTCCAACACCCATTCCAACAATACCGGCTTCTGAGATTGGGGTATCGAATACTCTTTCAGAACCAAATTCTTTTTGCAATCCTTTTGTGGCCCCCCACAGTCCTCCATAAAGAGCTATATCTTCCCCAAAACAAACGATTTGATCATCAGCTCCCATTTCCTGAAATAGAGCTTCTCTTATTGCTTTTGCATATTCTAATTCACGCATAATCTTAAATTTCTCCAAAAGGATTTTTGTAGATTTCTTTAAAAGCAGATTCCCTTGAAGTTGGTGGAGTTTGTTGTGCAATTTCGACTGCGTTTTCTATTTCTTTGGCAACTTGTTTAGTAATAAGTTCAACATCTGTACTTGTTATATATTTCCTATCCTCACCATAAACCTCGAGTAGCTCGAGAGGATCTCTCTTCCTCCATTTTTGATTTTCTTTAATATCTCTTATGTCTTCTAATTTAAGCATAGTTGGATAATGTCCCAAGAAACTAAGAGTTTTACACTCGATTAATGTAGGTCCATCTCCGTTTCTTGCGCGTTCCACAGCTTCTTTCACCACATCATAAACCACCAACACATCTTGCCCATCAACGGTAACACCGGGCATCCCATATCCAACCGCTTTATCAGCAATATCATTAATCGCCATACCTACAGAAGCGGGCACTGTTTGAAAATACAAGTTGTTCTCACAAACAAAAACAACAGGAAGATTAAGTACTGCAGCTAAATTTAAACCCTCGTGAAAATCACCGCGGCCGGTAGCTCCATCACCAAAAAAACAAATCACCACATTATTAGTTTTTTTATTTTTCAATGATAAACCAATGCCTGCAGCAAGTGGAACCTGCGAACCAACAATAGAACTGCCAGCCATTATACCTAGTTCAGGATAGCCACAATGATGAAAGGATTCTTTGCCGTCGGAAATACTTCCGCTATTACCTATTACTGCATTTAACTGTTCAAGCACGGTGACTCCCTTAGCCCAAAAAGCCTCCATTGTCCTCAGTGAAGGAATAACCCAATCATCTTTGGAAAGACCGTAACAAGCACCTATTCCAATTGCTTCCTGACCTGTCGAAGGATGAAGGCCAACTTTCAATATTCCCTGTTTATTTAGTTCCAACACTTTTTGGGTAAACAAACGACTAGTCAACATCATCGAATACATTTTTTTGTAATCATCTGCAGATAAATTATTTACGGTTTCGTCTATCATTTCAAACACCTGTTTTTAAAATATAAGTTATAAATAAAGACTCAATAAAACAGTAAAATTAATAAGTAGCACGTCCCCCACTCACATCAAAAACAGCCCCTGTAGTAAAAGAACATGCTTCAGACAAAAGCCAAGCAATCATATTGGCTGTTTCATGAACCTCTCCAAAACGTCCCATCGGTATTTTACTCTTCATATATTTAACAGCTTCAGGATCCCCCTCTATAACCGGCCTCGTCATTATGACAGCAGGAGTAACACAATTAACTATAACCCCATCATTAACTACTTCCTTAGCAACAGCCTTTGTAAATCCTATTATCCCCGATTTTGTTGAAGAATAAGGCGCCATTTTAGGATTTCCTTCCTTACCAGCAACTGAAGCAATATTTACAATCCGTCCATACCCATTACTGATCATATAGGGAACAATCAATTTAGTAAAAATAAATGTGGCCCTCAAATTAGTCCTATAAGACTTGTCAAAAGCATCATCCTCAAGCTCCCATAAATTATCGTATGGCTCGGCACCCACAGCGTTGTTAACAAGCAAATCTATTTTCCCCCACTTTTCGTTAGCAGATACAACAGCCTGATTTGCTGTGTCTTCATCTCCAACGTCACCTAAAACCAATTCGCTTTCGATTCCATTTTCCTCGAGATCATCTACGCACTTCATACCTCTTTCTTCATTTTTCTCAACCAAAAGTATCTTAGCGCCTTCTCTACCCAACCTAAGCGCCAAGCAGGAAGCGATTTCTCCTCCACCACCAGTAATAACAGCCACCTTCCCTTCGTATCTTTTCATCAAAGAAATCCCTCTTGTTTCAAATCATCTATGGCCTTACTAACCGAGTCAACTGTATCATCAATATCTTGCTCGCTATGCTTTGAACCTAAGATAAACCTATGAGAAGCATGTACTCCGTGGGAATATAAGGCAAGATTAAATTGCTGCAACATGGTTGGATCAAGAATCTTTTTATATTCAGCACTTCCAAATTCATACAGGTCGTCATCTGAATTAATATCTACTCCTAACCTTATAAACACCATAGAAGCTACCCCTGTAGCTCTTCCAAGGGTTTCAGTCTCTGACAACATATTATTTAAACCTTTCTTTAACCTGTCTGCCATTGCATTAGCGATATCATTAACCGGAGTATTAGCGACCAACCCTAGGGCTGTAGCTCCGGCTACCGCTGACAATGGATTTGCATTGTAGGTGCCATTATGAGATATCCTGGTATTACTGTTGAATTCTTCGTCATCCCTAAACTGAATCATATTAATAATATCTGCTTTACCGCCAACAGCCCCACCAGGCAATCCCCCTGCAAGAATCTTGGCCATGGTGCACATATCTGGAGTTATCCCAAAATATCCCTGAGCTCCAGACTTAGATGTTCGAAATCCAGTAACAACTTCATCAAATATCAACACAACTCCAAGCCTTTTAGTCAATTCTCTTAACTCTGCTAAAAATTCGGGCTTGACTGGAACCTGTCCCATATGACATCCGGTTGGTTCCAGTATTATTGCAGCTACATCGGAGTCTTTTTCCAAAACATTTTCTACCAAACCTATGTCATTTGGTTTGAGTACGTGAACTCCTTTAAGAGTATCTTCTGGTATACCTCCTGAACTCCAGCTATCTGCTGCAGCGATATCACTCCAACCGTGAAAATGGTTCTCAAATTTAATGATTTTTGTTTTCCCAGTATACGCTCGAGCCATTCTTAAAGCTAAAATAACTGCCTCAGTACCGGAACTAACAAAACGTATTTTCTCGACGCATGGCATCAAATCCTTAACCCGTTGCCCCCACTCAATCTCTAAATCAGTAGAACCGCTGAAATGAGTCCCTTTGGTCAATTGTTCACTAACCGCTTTAACAATGTCCGGATGAGAATGACCTAAAATCAAAGAACCATGCCCAGTCCAATAATCTATTATTTTATTTCCATCAACATCCCATTTATGGGAACCTTCTGCATGAGTAATATAATGAGGAAAAGGCATTTGATTTCTTGCGTCATGAGTAACCCCATTAGGAAATAAATCTTTTGACACCTCAAATCTTTTCGCACTTTCCGGATGCATTTTAATATATCTTTCTTCAATTGCAGTTGCCATTGATATACTCCTTAAAACTCTATATCCATATCAATATTAAGTGTATTATATTTACGTTAAGTTTGTCTCCACTTGGAGTTAATTATGAAAAGTTATTTTACACACCTTGAATGCACCAACTGCGGTAATATTTACCCTTCTTCTAAACCTATTCGCACCTGTTTATCTTGTTCCAAAGTTATATACGCGAGATACAATCTAGAACAGGCAAAGTCAGAAGTATCCAAATCGAGTTTCAATAACAGACTCCCTAATATGTGGAGATATTTTGAATTACTACCAGTGCTAGACCCTAATAATATTGTAAGTTTAGGTGAAGGATTTACTCCGATACATAAAGCTGAGAATCTGGGCGCAAATCTGGGCTTAGACAATTTATTGATCAAAGACGAATCCTTCAACCCCACAGACTCTTTTAAAGCAAGAGGGATGTCGGCCGCTGTTTCGAAAGTTAAGGAATTCAATATTAAAGAATTAACAGTACCTTCTGCAGGTAACGCCGGGGGAGCATTGGCAGCGTATGCTGCAAAAGCAGGTTTACAGTCTCATATCTTTATGCCTCAAGATGCTCCAGAAGCAACCCAAAAAGAAGTTGCAATTACAAATGCAACATTAAATCTTGTTGACGGATTTATTAATGACGCAGGTATACAGTCTAGGGAATTAGCTGCAAAAAAGGGGATGTTTGACTTATCAACCTTACAAGAACCTTATAGGGCCGAAGGTAAAAAAACTATGGGTTATGAAATTGCCGAGCAACTTAATTGGAATTTACCAGATGCAATAATTTACCCAACTGGTGGAGGAACCGGAATTGTAGGAATCTGGAAAGCTATTAAAGAAATGGAACAACTGGGATGGATAAGTGGCAACAGGCCAAAAATGTTTTGCATACAAGCAGAAGGTTGTGCTCCAATTGTTCGTGCTTTTAACCAAAAAAGTCGATTCGCAAAAGCTTGGGAGAATCCCAAAACAATAGCGGCGGGCATGCGAGTACCTTCGGCAATTGGAGATTATTTGATCTTAGACGCAGTATATGAAAGTGGCGGAAGTGCCATAACAGTTACCGACGACGAAATGATTGAGAGTGTAAAAAAAACAGTCTCCCTTGAAGGAGTATTCTTATGCCCTGAAGGTGGCGCTACAGTCTCTGCATCAAAAAAATTACTCGATCTTGGATTGCTAAATAAAAAAGATTCTGTTCTTTTGTTAAACACTGGATCAGGGTTCAAATATATGGAAGTAATCTAAAAACTATTTTGATTTAACATTTAATCCTGCAATGTTTTCAAGTATTTTGACATATGCATGTATCCCTTCATCAGAAAATCCAGATTGTTGAGTCGCTCTAAATATTTGACTGATAATAGGGGTGGTAAATAACGCAACATCCATTTGACTTGCCGCATCCAAAACCAGATTCAAATCTTTTTGCGCTAATTTGACCATAAACCCCGGCTCAAATTCCCTTTTCAAAACTTTTTCCC
>CAYPYC010000058.1:0-6856 GCA_964414905.1 uncultured Dehalococcoidia bacterium | reverse complement strand
GTCTAATGATGAATGTAAAAGGAAATGCTAAACCATTGCCATTTGTCGAAGACACAGCAGTAGACACTACCTTACTACCAGAATATGTAAAAAGATTCGACGAAATAGTCAAAGAACACGGAACTTCAGCTGGTTATTATGGACATGCGAGTGTTGGATGCTTACATATTAGACCACTAATAAATTTAAAGGCAGAGGATGGAATAGACAAATTGTTTTCAATATCAGAATCAATAAGTGATTTGGTACTTGAGTTTGGTGGGTCTTTAAGTGGTGAGCATGGAGATGGAATAGTTAGAAGTAATTGGAACAAAAAAATGTTCGGTGATGATATATACAATATATTCAAATCGCTAAAAACCACCTTCGACCCAAAATCTTTAATGAACCCAGGGAAAATAGTTGATTCTTATAAAATGACTGAAAATTTAAGGATCAGCCCTGAAATTAAAATTAAAGACATTTCAGGACATTTTTCATTTTCTGAAGAGGGCGGGTTTTCAAACGCTATTGAGATGTGTAATGGCCAAGGTGCATGTCGCAAACTTGATGGCGGAATGTGTCCGTCGTATATGGCTACCCTTGATGAAGAACATAGCACTAGGGGAAGAGCAAATGCACTTAGAGCACTGATTTCTAACAGAATTCCCTGGGATAGTATCAATACCAAGCGCATGTACGATGTACTTGATTTATGCCTCGAATGCAAAGCATGTAAATCTGAATGTCCTTCTGGGGTAGATATGGCAAAAATGAAATATGAATTTTTGTCGAAATATTACAAACATAATGGCTTGCCGTTAAGAAATAAAATATTTGGCAACATTGCTAATTTTAGTAAATTAGGGTCATTTTTCGCGCCAATATCGAACTGGATATTAAGTTCAGACGAATTTAAATCATACTTGGAATCAATATTAGGCATAACAAAACATCGTAACCTTCCTCCATTCGCTAGTCAAACTTTCAACCAATGGTTTAAAACCAGAGAAGAAAATCAAAACGAATCAGAAAATAAAATCGCTATATTCATTGATACTTTTACGAATTACAATTATCCAAATATTGGCAAATCCGCTACTCTTTTGCTAGAAAAACTTGGTTACCAAGTAATCATCCCTAAAATAAAATGCTGCGGCAAACCATTTATGTCTCAAGGCATGACCGAAAAAGCCATTTATAACGCTAATTATAACGTCGAGCAACTATATCCATATGTTGATAATGATATAGAAATACTTGGGTTAGAACCTAGTTGTACACTGACTTTAAAAGAGGATTACCCTGACCTGATTCCAAACAATCCAAAAGCAAAAGCTTTATCCAATAAAATAATCCAATCCGAAGATTTAATCCAAAAATGCATCGAAGAATTAACTAATGAAGAGTTCACGCCTCCTGGTAATATATTTTATCAAAATCATTGCCACCAAAAATCTTTTGTTGGAAGTGCAATAAACAAATTAATGGATATACCAGATTGTAGACCCACAGAAGTTGGTACCGGATGTTGCGGTATGGCTGGATCATTTGGATTTGAAAAAGAACATTATGACATATCGATGAAAATCGGAGATATAAACTTATTTAAGCAACTTGATTCTATGTCTTCAGGAGACCAAATTGTTGCTTCAGGGACTTCTTGCAGACAACAAATTGAACATTCATCCAACAAAAAACCCCAACATTTAATAGAATTTTTGCTAAGTACTTTTACTAACTATACTGACTTAAATCAGATATAAATGCTCATCAAATCTCAAAGAAGCAAATCTGTATTTCTTATTTGGTTAATATGTTTCGCTTCAATGATTGCAACCTTAAATTGCAGCCAGACTGGGACCGCCAGTAAAAATTCAATTACCAAATCGCCTGAAAGTTTAGTTTCACTGGAGTCTCGAGTACAAGAATCAATTGCATATATAAATTCAGAAAATTGGATTGAATTGCATGAATATCAGAACCCAAAATTACGAGAACAAAGATTTCCATTTGGGCTAGAAATAGCGCAGCCATGCTCCCAAGAAACATTTATATATAACATGGTATCTGTCACTGAAAAAATTAAGTCAAAAAACAATCTTCCTGAACAAATGAAACTAGATTTCCAACTAGACACAATATCAATAGACTCTGTCACAAATACTGGAAAAGCTGTTATAAATACCTATATCGATAACGAGAAAACGTTGATATTTCGGTTTGAGCAAAGATGGGTATATAGAGAAAACCAATGGTGGCATCATGAAGAAAACATGCAAAAAACGTGTGAAGAGTTAGGAAAAGATTTGAATTAACAATACATGTCTCTTCCCATGATTTTAATAATCACGGTACTAATCTTATTATTTCGATAGCTCGATTATCCCTAGTCAATGTTAATTTCAAAGCTTCACCCACCACCAATGTATTCATAGTAATTTCATCAACAACAATTAATTCTTGCTCGACCAGAATATGATAATCGCCAAAATCACTTCTACTTTTATCTATCAATCTTCCTTCAACAATTTTATACGGAGGCAGTATTTTCCAAACAGATATGATTGACTTAATCGGTAAAAAAACCAGTTTAATTATCCAAATAAATATTTTCAAAACACTTTTTATCAAACTAGTTCAAGTTAAAAATCTTTACTGTTTAAAATCTAATCGTCTTGTAATCTTTCTTTTATTCTTTTTACTATAGACCAAATCCCTGGAACAGCTAACATAGCCAAAAGCAACTTCAATGCGTCACCGGCAATAAATGGATACAATCCTCC
Organism: uncultured Dehalococcoidia bacterium; assembly: GCA_964414905.1. Lineage (GTDB taxonomy): Bacteria > Chloroflexota > Dehalococcoidia > Lucifugimonadales > OSU-TB39 > OSU-TB39. The sequence goes on along the minus strand of CAYPYC010000058.1, from coordinate 4,091 downwards.
TCTTAATGTTTTGTCCACAACTCCAGATCCCGTTATTGCATCAAAATATGTAAGGTCCATACCAGGAATTTTTACTCCTGAACCAATAAATACACCTAACCAAACCAAACCAAACACATAAATTGAAAAATTACCAATCAACATAGCGAGAGGAATTCTAGCATTTCTATCCCATCCTCTTTCAGCTAGTTTACCCACTAAATATGCTGCCGCTACAAATCCCAATATATATCCTCCACTAGATAGATCCCATATATAACCAGTGCTACCTGACCAAGGAAATACAAAATGTATGCTTCCTCCATCCGATATTAGCTCGCTAAGTTTACTACTACTAGGAGCAAAAACTGGCAACCCTATCACGCCTAATAACATATATACGAACATACTAGCCGCACCCCGATTACTACCTAACACTGTACCTGCAACCAAAACCCCAAAGGTCTGACCGGTTATAGGTACAGTTGTGGTCGGAATCTTGATTGCTATTTGAGCACATATACCTACCAATATTGCAAAACCAAAAATAATTATAGCTTCAGCAGCTATTCTCCTTTCTAGAGAAAATGAACGTAACTTAGGAAAAGCTACATCCACTAAAACTCCTTTAGATACGGTCGCTTGCATGAAAAATCCTCCGAATAACCAAATGTAACATTTTTACGTAGAACAATGTTTTAACTGTATAGAAATAATTAAAGGAATTATAAACTAATCAATTTTGAGAATTATAATTCGTAATCTCGTTTTGCTGGTGCATAAATCGATCCTTCGTCTACTTCAGGTGGGCTAGAAGTATTACCTACCCCCTTATTTGTGAATCTCAATAACAAAACGGATATAGCTCCTAGTACTGCGAATGGAATCGCCTTAAGAAAATTTCTCCTAGCATTCAATTTAATAATCCTTAATTTTATTAATCAACGAACCGTATTATAACCTCAGGACTTAACCCTATCAATAATAATTGTTTGTGCATTCTACAAGATTAAAATGATATAATCGCCTTCGTATTCAAATTCAATTCAATTTTTTTGAAATATTGTCTCAATAAATAAAAACTCGAGGTCTATTATGGTTACACCCCTCCCAATTTTACCTACTACGGTTGTTGGCAGCTACGCCACTCCCGGTTGGTTATTCACAGCAATCCAAGAAATGGATAAAGGAAATTATGGGCAAACAGATATAAATGAAACATTTGACGACGCTGTAAAAGTAGCTATCGCAGATCAGCAACAGGCTGGTATAGACATTATAAGTGACGGTGAAATGAGAAGATGGCACTTTGTTCAGAGTTTTTATAAAAAAATGACTGGAATCGAAAGAGAACCAGATTTACGCAAAATTGGGGTATATGGTTATGATAGTCCTGCAAGATACAAGGCTGTCAGCAAAATTGAAGTGCCCGAAGGCTTGGGTATCATAGAAGAATTCAACTATCTAAAAACACAAACTAATTTGCCCGTAAAAATGACTTGCCCTGGTCCATTAACTCTAACAATCCATGTACGTCCTGGGGATGTATATAAAAACAGAATAGATATGGCATGGGAATTATCTGATGTAATTAACCGCGAACTAAAGTCATTAGTAGAAAAAGGAGTAAAATTTATTCAAATAGACGAACCTTCTTTTGCAATTATACCTGGAGAAATGGATGATTGGATCGAGCTCTATAATGCAACCGTTAAAGGTGTCAATGCTAAATTAGCACTCCATGTATGTTTTGGAAATCTAGGAAGTAGACCTCGCGGAAAGCGTCAATATGGATGGATGTTTCCAAAACTTTTAGATGCAAATGCTGAACAATTAGTGTTGGAATACGCCAATCGAGAAATGATCGAGGCTGACCTTTGGTCTAAATTTGACATCCCAAACGAATTAGGTGCAGGGGTAGTGGACATCAAGTCATTTCATGTTGAAACTCCCGAAGATGTTGCAGACAGAATAAGAATACTACTTGAACATACTGAACCTGAAAAAATGTACATCAATCCTGACTGTGGTTTTTTTCAATTGCCTAGATGGCTCGCATATAAAAAACTTCAGTCATTAGTAGCTGGAACTAAAATTGTACGATCCGAATTATGATATAACCCACTACTTCAATTTTGAGGAGTAAGAATATGTCCATATATGAAAAATTAAGCGAATTCGACTCACCAACAATATTTAATGCTGTCGATAAATACATCAACGAATCCAGCACATATTCAAAAGACACTCATGGATTGATGTATACCGATGAAACTATAAAATGTTTATTGCCCACATTAGGTAATGTAGTTGGTAGGGTAATAACTGCAGAAGTAACAACCAATGATCCTGATTCCAAAGCAATCCCATGGGATGAGTATTATTCAACCTTAGAAAATTCAGATGGCCCAATCATATCAGTTATAAAAGATGTAGATTCAAATCCTGGCAGAGGAGCATGCTTTGGAGATGGTATGGCGTATGGCCACAAAATGTTAGGCGTGAAGGGTGCAATAGTAGATGGTACCATAAGGGATCTAGATGGAATTAAAGAAGCCGGCTTGCCAATTTGGGCCAATGGACTGGTACCAGGTCATGGCATATTCAATCTGATAAGTGTCAATTCATCAATAGTGGTGGGAAGTTTGAGAATCCAAGAAAACGATATACTGGTAGCAGATATCAATGGCTGTGCAAAAATCCCCAAAGAATTTAATCCAGAAGAAATTCTAACCTTCGCTACCCAAATAAGGGAATTCGAACAAAATATATTTGAAATATATCAACAACCAAATTTGACTTACTCTGAAGCAAAAAGAAAAATCAACCAAATCCTAAAGTAATACTTAGTCGTTAAACTCAGAGGTCACCGCTCCTAGTGATGCCGAAGAAACCAATTTGGCGTACTTACCCATTACTCCGCCGGCATAATTTTGCTGGCGAGCTTTCCAATTTGATTGCCTATTCAATAAAACTTCTTCACTTAAATTCACATTGAGAGACCGTTGCTCAACATCTAGTTTAACAATATCTCCATCTTCTAATAAAGAAATAGGTCCACCTACAGCAGCCTCTGGGGCTACATGTCCAATCATAGGGCCATGTGTAGCACCAGAAAATCTTCCATCCGTTATTAACAGGGTAGACGAACCTAGACCCTGACCCATAATGGCACCAGTAACTGCAAGCATTTCTTGCATGCCTGGACCACCTTTTGGACCTTCATAACGTATAACTACTACATCTCCATCTTTTATTTGACCTTTAGTAACACCCTCGAAAGCAGACCTTTCTCCATCAAAAACTTTCACTGGGCCTTCATGCTTTAATGTTTTTGTTCCAGAAACCTTCAAAACTGCTCCCTCTGGAGCAAGGTTACCCTTAAGTATTACCAATCCTCCTGTAGGACTGCGGGGTTTATCTATTGACCTAACAATTTCACCGTCGGTATCTGATGTAATTTCAGACAGATTTTCTGCAATAGTCTTACCATTTACTGTTATAGCATCTCCATGCAAAAGACCTGCATTAAGCAATTGTTTCATTACAACAGGAACTCCTCCCACTTTATCTAAATCTGACATTACATAACGCCCGGATGGTCTCAAATTCGTTAAATATGGTGTAGTCCTGCTTAGCTTATCAAAGTCATCTATTTGCAATTCCACACCAGCTTCATGCGCTATTGCTAATAAATGCAAAACTGAATTTGTTGAACCTCCCATAGCCAAAACAACCCTTATTGCATTTTCAAAAGCATCTCTGGTCATAATATCTCTTGGTTTAATGTTTTTATCTAACATTGAATACAAAAAGGCTCCAGCCTGCCTGGCTATTGCCTCATTTCTCCTATCGACAGCTGGAATAGAAGAAGTGCCTGGCAATGACATTCCCATAGCTTCTATAGCCGAAGCCATTGTATTTGCAGTAAACATACCTGAACAAGCCCCTTCACCAGGGCATGCTACTCTTTCCATATCAATAAGTTCATCTAAACTAATATCCCCCTGAGAATATGTACCTACTGCTTCATACATATCCTGAATGTTAATATCATTACCTTTATAATTACCTGGCAATATAGCTCCTCCATAAACGAATAAAGATGGACG
>CAYPYC010000057.1:0-6979 GCA_964414905.1 uncultured Dehalococcoidia bacterium | reverse complement strand
ATTGATAGTAAAGATAAGGTGATAGGAATCTACTTTCATAGTGAAAATGAACAGGGCGCCCCGTGGCAACAAATACAGTCGGCTGGACCTTTCCCCTACCCTCACTGGGGTCTTCATATCTTCTTTCAAGATTCCACTAACGCTTGTGGGTAACTCCCAAATCCGACATCTCTCTATAGCAAAGTTCATCCTAGTCCAAAGACTCACTATCTTAAACATTAAGATACTTCAAGGAATTAAATAATGAAAAAAAGAACCATCTATTTCAATGATGCCCGGCACTATTACTTGTTTGTATTTGAACCACCAATGGATTTGCAAGATGCTTGGGTACCTATAGACGAATGTGCAGGAACATCGGTTAATACATTTGTTTATGGAGTATCGAGGGCTGATGGTTTATTTTATCCAACTAAAACGAGCATGAGATTTGGAGAAGATATACAGCCTTTCGAACAAAATGCATATTACAGGGTATGGCATAATATGCAGAGTCTTATTGATAGGGACTTAGATCCACTACAAGTATTGATAGACAGAGCGCATGATAAACAGATGGACTTTTTTGCAAGTTTACGATTGGGTGCTTATGGTGGAATGGATCCATCACACAGTGTTTCAAATGGAGGTAGAGGATGGGTAAATCCAGAAATTAGAACCAAAATATTTGACATACTTTCAGAGTTAACTCTTGATTACAATACCGACGGGATAGAATTAGATTTTGCCGCTCCTCCCGGAGGTGGTCCTCCATGCTTACGAGAAGAAGATGTCCCTCAATACACCGATGTGATTACCGAATGGGTAGCTTCAGTTTCGCAAATGGCAAAAAATAGAAATCCTGATAAAGCAGAAATTGGAGCTAGAATTTACCCTACAAAAGAATTAAACACAAACCATGGCTATGATATCGATACTTGGTTGTCTCAAGGTTATATAGATTACGTAACTCCTATGCTTTATGCACACAACCTTATTGACACAAATAAACCTATAGAATGGCTCGTTGATATAGCACATAAACATGATGTTTCTGTATACCCAATGCTTGAACCTTACTACAACAGGGAACAAAGATCTCAGCATACAAGAGAATGGGCAACTCCTGAAATGTTAAGGGCTACGGTAAGCAACTACTGGGACATGAATGTAGATGGCATATACACTTATTTTCTTAAATGGCCTCTTGGAAATCAGGAACGGGAAATCCTTACAGAATTATCTGATCCTGACTTAATTTTAGAAAAGGATAAACATTACATAATCGATAGAGCTACCGAAACCTCTGAGAGTGTTGGATATGAAACTAAATTACCGATAAAAATACCCAGAATTCATGAATCTATTACAAAGTCTCTAACGTTCAACCTATCTGACGATTTTGAGAACAGGAAACACCGTATTTCAAGTATTACTTTAAAAATCCATATTGGAGAACTTGTGAGTGCCGACAGATTACAAATATTGCTTAATGGCAATTCTTTAGAATCCGAACACTGTAAACGATATTCATCTAACGAGATATCAGCTTATCATGGGCAATGGCTGGAATTTAATTTAGCCAACATTCAGCCACTCAAGGGACCTAACAAATTAGATATCACACTGATTTCTCATCCGGTTGATCTAGTAAGCACTTTGGTTATAGAAGACATTGAGGTGATAGTTAAATATGACTACTATCCATCAAAATTATAATAAATAACCTATTAGGACATCCTATTCATTTATAATAGCCAACCAGTTTAAAAAGTTAATTTTACTGATTAAAATTTTTGTCTTCCCAATCTACCCATTCAGCTATACCGCTATCTTTTACTGTCTGTTTATACGCCTTAATATATTCCTCTGAGAATGCAACTTGCGAAGGAAAATGTGGACCAGTATTCATACCAAGGGATTCCAAGCGTAATCTAGCTCCAGGCCCTTCTCCCATCCCTCCTACAGATAAATCACCAGTTTTTGCGTACCTAAGCGGAGGATCAATATTCATTTTCAATTCTAATTCGTCAAATTCCTCATACCTCTTTTCCTTGATTAATTGAAATTTGTGAAGGGAAAGACGAGGCGCAACATTTACCAAGAAATCAGTAAATCCAGTAGCTCCTAATTTATATCCAATAGACATAACGCTGCCATTACTTATGAAATTAATATCTTTGGAAAACAAACGTATCATGTTCATATAATGCTGAACACTTGTACTAGACCACTTTAACCCAACAAAATTTTCTATATCCAAAAATCGCTCTATCAATCCGGCAGAAAAATTATACCCTCCGGGCATTCTCCAAGGTGTATTGTATGCCATTATGCCAACACCAGAATTATCACTTATATATTTATAATGTTCAAAAATCTCATCTTCAGTGGGTTCCATATATCGAGGTGGTGCACATTGTATAAAATCCATACCCAATTTTGTTGCATATGCCGCTTTTTTTGCAGCCGTTCTAGCACTTAATTCAAAAACCCCAATCCCTGTAGGAATTCTACCATCAACCGCTTCTACTAAAGCATTGGCCATAGCTTCCCACTCAAAATCATCCAGAAAATATCCTTCTCCCAGACCACCTGCTATAAAAAGGACTGAATTTTCTGCATTTAAACCTTGTTCTATTAACCATGTAACATGTTTCTTTGTCTTGTTTAATTCCAATTCATAAACGCTATTATTAAATGTCGGAAGTGAAACAGATATGCCATTTAATTTTTTTCTCAATTCAGATTTAGACATTATTTCTCCTTTTAGTAATATGACCACATAAAAACACCACCATTAAATCATTAAATCTCCTCCATTAATATCAAGTGAAGCTCCGGTAATATATGCAGCTTTATCAGAAACTAGGAACCCTACCAAGTCTGCTACTTCTCGCACTTGCCCTAATCTTTTAATTGGAAAACTGTTAGCATATTCTTGCTTTTTTTCTTCGCTTATAGTTGAATTGACCATCTCTGTGTCTATTAATCCAGGACAAACAGAATTAACAGTTATCCCATAACTGCCAGATTCTTTAGCCAAGTGTCTTGTAAAACCTAATATGCCTGCCTTTGCTGAGGTGTAATGAGCACCTCCAACAGTACTTACATTTTTACCAGCTGTAGAAGAAAAATTTACTATCCGCCCCCATTTTTGAGCCTGCATATATGGCAACACTGCTTTTGAACATAAGAATGTGCCTTTAAGATTTACTCCAACTACAAAATCCCATTCACTCTCTTCTATGTCGATGACTTTGGTTGGTCTTAAAACACCAGCATTGTTGATAAGTATATTCACAGTACCGAATTCTGCAATCGTTTCATTTACTAATAGATCAACATCTTTTGATGACGTAACATCCCCTGCTATTGGTTTTACCTTAAGGCCTGAATCCTCAAGTTGAGCTGCTGCTTTTTCTATAGCATTTTTATTAATGTCATTAATTACAACGCTCACCCCATCTCTAGCTAAAAGTTCTGCAACAGCTCTACCCATTCCTTGACCTGCTCCTGTTACAATTGCAACCTTGGTATTTTCATTCCCATATTGATAATTTGATTGATCTAAAGTTTTGTCAGACGCCATAACATTTTATCCTTTTATTTGTTTATATTATGTCTAAAGCTTTCCCTTTTTGTTCAAACACAGATAATGCTTTATCAAGATGTTGTTTAGTATGTGCTGCTGAAATTTGAACTCTAATGCGTGCTTCACCTCTTGGCACTACAGGAAAACTGAAACCAACAACGAATATACCCTCTTTATTAATTTCATCTGCGAGCTTTACAGTCTTAATTTCATCTCTGACCATTATCGGAACTATAGGATGAATACCATCTATCACATCAAAACCTAAACTATTGATTGAGTTTCTAAAATACTCTGTGTTTGACCATAAAGTATGCCTTAAATTCGGATTATTAGTTAATATTTCAAATGCCTTTATAGCTCCCAAAACAATAGGTGGAGCTATTGTATTCGAAAATAAATATGGCCGCGACCGCTGCCTTAAATATTCAATTATTTCACTTTTGCCAGTAGTGAATCCTCCAGATGCTCCTCCCAAAGTCTTACCCAAGGTACTTGTAACAATATCAACTTTATCAACGACTCCGAAAACCTCAGCTGTCCCACGCCCAGATTCGCCAAGAAATCCTGTGGCATGAGAATCATCCACCATCACTAATGCATCATATTTTTCAGCTAAATCACAAATCTGGTCCAATTTAGCTAAATCTCCTTGCATACTAAAAACACCATCAGTTGCAATCAATCTGAATCGACTTGATTGAGTATCTCTGAGCTGCTGCTCAAGTTGATTCATATCACTGTGAGCATACACCTTTCTCTGTGCCTTACAAAGACGAATACCATCTATGATACTGGCATGATTTAAAGAATCGCTAATAACAGCGTCCTCTGGGCCGAGTATTGTTTCGAACAACCCTGCATTAGCATCAAAGCAAGAAGTATATAAAATAGTATCTTGGGTACCCATAAAAACGCTTATCACATCTTCTAAATCTTTATGTATATCCTGAGTCCCACATATAAACCTGACTGAAGCCATTCCAAAACCATATTCCTCCATGCCCTGGATAACAGATTTTTTTATCTCTTCATTATCAGCTAATCCTAGATAATTATTTGCACAAAAATTAATCATCTCCCCTTGAGATGTCTGAACATAAGATCCTTGAGAACCTTTGATTAATTTTTCATTTTTCCATAACCCACTCTTCTGAATGGTTTTTAATTCTTCTGACAACCAGTTTTGAATTCCACTATAAGCCATTTTATATACCTCTAATAACGTTTAAATAAAAATACTATTCATCAATTCAAATATTTTTTTGGAATCTCAGCTCCAACAGTATATTCTAAATTTCCCAATCTCACCATTTGATAAACATTAACTCTGAACTCTGGATTTAAGCACATATGCATATATGCATCCTTTTCCTCAACGCCGTATTCGGTTACTATCCACTCCATCAAATTAACAATAGCAAATTCTACTGCATTTTCCAGAGGTCTGTAGGAATACAAAGAAACTATCGACTCTTCTTTTTCTAAACGAACAAAAGGAATACGTTTATTCTTTATTATCTTACAACTTAATGTAACTTCAGACCTTGTCTCATCGGCAGTACCGTAAAATTCGGTATCACCTTGACTTGCATGTACGTCGCCAACATAAAGTAATCCACCTTTGTGATAACAATTCAAATAACATTTGGTTTTTTCCTTCATATCTCTGACATCTAGATTTCCACCCCATGGGCCTTGTCCCATGGCACTTGTTTCTACTTCTCTTTCGGGGGCTGTAGCTATTGTCCCTATCATAGGTTTCAAATCCCAAGAAATTTTATCGTTTAAAAAGCCTTTACCATCTCTAGTTGTGCCACTTGGGCCAATCTGGTGCTTTATAATATTTACGAAAGGACCTCTTACAGATTGCCATTTATATGAATCTCCTAATGGTCCAACTCCCGGCCTTATGTTTGTAAATCCCTGATCATCTACAATTATCTTTTCTATAGTCACCTCTAACAAATCTCCTGGCTCAACTCCTTCAATAAAAACAGGTCCACCAACAGGATTGCCTTTAGGAGGTGTAGATTTCCTAGTCGGAAAATTGTCTATATTTGGAGCATCATCAACCGACCTTACAAATCCTGACCCTGCATCTTCGGTTTCTATCACGAATGATTCCCCTTCTGACACATGTAATTTAGGCTCATGTCTAAAATCAAATTCATATTCAAGTGCATTTTCGCGAACAATACGTTTCATGATTGGTTTAACCTTATAAATATATTTAATGTAAAGCGGCAGCGGTCGCTGAAGCTTTTTCGTTAACTAATCTGCCTTCTTCAAACCGGGATAATCCGAATGGCTTTATCAATTCAGGCACTCTATTATTTGTTATTAATTCAGCGGTCGTTTTACCTGATATTGGAGCAGCTTTAAAACCCCAAGTTCCCCAGCCACAATTTAAAACCAATCCCTCTACTCCTTCCACAAAACCCATTATCGGTGCATAATCTGGAGTCATATCGCATAAGCCAGTCCATTGTCTTAATATATTTACATCCCTTAAACATGGCAACAATTCAAGAACAAAAGTAGCCAATTCTTCTAACATAAACAACGTTGATTTTTGACTAAAAGTTGAATAAGGATCAACCGGCCCTCCTATTACTATCTCTCCTCTGTCAGTTTGATAAGCGTACGCATGTAATTTAGGAGAAGAAATGGTTGCGCTCAAAATAGGTTTAAGAGGTTCCGTCACCATAGCCTGTAAAGGATAAGTACTAATTGGCAAAGTAATATCCATTAACGACATTACAGAAGAGCTCCAAGCAGCTGTGGCACTTACTATACTGTCAGCTAGAATTTGTCCTTTGTTTGTTTTAACCCCCTTTACATTCTGTCCCGACAAAACGAATCCATTTACTTCAGTAAAAGGAAATATTTCTACTCCAAGTTTGCTAGCTTCGCGAGCGTAGCCCCAAACAACTGCATCGTGTCTTGCTGTACCAGCCGGCGGATGGTATAAAGCGGCTATAACAGGGTGAGACTTCCCTACTCTCAAATCCAATTTTGGTTCAATTTCGAGTATTTCTTCAGGTCCAATAATCTTACTTTCAACGCCTAAAGCTTGATTAAACTCTGACCTAAGATTCAAATTAAAAATATCTGAATCTGAATGGCCTAAATCAAGTCTCCCCATCTGATTAAACAAAATATTAAAACTTAACTCTTTTGAAAGATCTTCGTATAATTTTAAACTTTCCCTAAAAAACGGTATGCCTTCAATTGTCAAATAATTTGCTCTTATTATCGCAGTACTCCTTGCACTAGCTCCTCCTCCAACATATCCTTTATCCAAAACTGCTACTTTAGTAACACCATTTTTAGCTAAATAGTAAGCTGTCGATAATCCATGAACACCTGCACCAATAATGACCACGTCGTATTTATCTTTAA
>CAYPYC010000056.1:0-7005 GCA_964414905.1 uncultured Dehalococcoidia bacterium | reverse complement strand
CACTAATATCTCTTTACAATACTTAGTAAAATTTCCCTATATCAAAATTATATATTCGAGTTGGACAAAGAACAATGATTCTTTCATCATCTTGAAATCCAAAATCCCTGATTTAAATCAATGCTTAAAGTTTATCTCAATTAAGAAATTCGCGATGGACATTTATGGTTCAAAACGCAACTTTGGCAACTTGGACGAATCGCTTTACAAATATTCCTGCCATGATTAATCAAATAAACATGGAATTGGAAAATCATATTTTTGTCGACCAAACTCTCTAGCAAATCATGAGCAGCATCTGCTGTGATTTTGTGCCCGATTAGTCCCAACCTCTTTGAAAGCCTATGCACATGAGTATCTACCGGTATAGCAGGCATGCCGAATGAAAAACATAAAACAATAGCGGCAGTTTTAGGCCCTATCCCATCAATATCCATTAGCCATTTCTTGGCATCTTTCATGGGCAAACCACCCAAAAAATCAATGTTTAAACTTCCTATTTCATCGTAAATATAGCTTAAAACATTTTTGATCCTTATAGCCTTTATCCTAAATAATCCAGCAGACTTGATCGCTTTCTCTATTTCTAAGATTTCAGCATCTAGAACAGAGTGCATATCTCCGAATCTATCTTTAAGTATTCGAAAAGCTCTTTCCGAATTTATATCGGATGTATGTTGAGACAATATTGTCAATATCAGTTCATCTAAAGGTTCATGCCTGCGCTTCCATATTGCCTTTCCATATTGAATCTCAAGCAAATCCACAATTTCTTTCGGATGTATGGGTTCAGTTTTGTTTTTCATTTTTTATAGACTCAAAAAATATACTTGCTGCTCCTAAAAGAGCAACATTTTCTTCTATTTGGGAAACAACTAGTCTAACCTTATCTTTCTGGTTGCTCATAACCCTTTTTGAAATTTCAAATTCAATACTTGGCATCATTATATCCAAAGATTCCACCAATCCTCCTCCTAAAACAATAATTTCGGGATCAAATGAATGGATGATATTTACTAAACCAACACCTAAATTACTTCCTGCTTGTTTCATAATTGATAAAGCTAAGGCATCACCATTTTTTGCAGCGCTTGCAACCATTTTTGCATTTATGTCATTAAATTCTCCTGAAACCAATTTATTAAGAATAGAGTTAGAACCATTTTTCAACTTTTCTACAGTTAGTTTTGAGATAGCAGTACCAGATGCTAAAGCTTCAAGACAACCAACATTACCGCAATTGCAATTTGGTCCATTTTTATCTATCGTCATGTGACCAAATTCAGGAGCAAATCCTCTCGAACCCATCAATAACTCGCCATCTATGATCACACCTGAACCAATACCTGTACCAAGAGTCAGATAAACTAAATGTCTAAATTGTTTGCCAGCTCCATATACATATTCGCCGAGTGCTGCTGCATTGGCATCATTAATAATGTGTATCGGGATGCTAAGATTCTTTTCAAGAGCCTCTCGGAAACAAAATTTATCCCAACCTGGTAAATTAGGTGGGTTATAAAAAACTCCTGAACTTACATCGTATGGACCTGGAACAGCCAAGCTTAAGCCAATCACTTCATCTTCTCGAACACCATTATTGTAAGCACTTTGTATTAGTTGAATTAATCTTTCTACTACACTTTCTTTGCCTAAATAAGCTTCCGTCAATATTGACCGCTTATGTTTTACTCCACCAAATTCATCAACAATACCCACACGTATGTTTGTACCACCCATATCTACACTGATTACATATTTGTTCATTTATATTTGTCTCTCTTGGCACACATATCAATCGTGGTATAAGCTAGTTTAATGCAAAATTCAAATCAAATAAATGACATTATATCTAACCAGAACTGGACTCCGACTCCTTTTTATAAAGCAACAAGTTTAAGCGATAAGTTAAATTTAAACCTTTGGTTGAAACGAGAAGATTGCACTCCCATAGGCTCTTTCAAGCTCAGAGGAGCATTGATAGCCATGGATTCTCTAAGCGATGATATACCTCAATCTGGTGTATGTGTCGCGTCAGCGGGGAATTACGGGCTTGCTATTTCAACAGCAGGTGAAATACATGGCATTAACTCAACAGTGTTCGTGCCAAAAAATGCTACAGAATCGAAAGTAGAAAAAATACGTTTAACAGGCGCGAGGGTAATCCAAAAAGGAAGTGATTTTGACACTGCAAAAAATGAAGCTAGGAAATATGCCGAATCAAACGGAATGTTATTTTGGGAAGATGGTGTATTAGATGAAATGGTATGTGGTTCATCGACAATAGCTAGAGAAATGATTGCTGTATCAAAAGACTGGGACTATATTATAGTTCCAGTAGGCAACGGATCTCTTATTAAAGGAGTAGCTAGCGAAATAAAAAGGATTCTTCCATCCACAAAAGTGATTGGATTAGTCCCAAGCGGCTCACCGGCCATGTATCAAGCCCTTACTGGACTCAATTGGGATGAATCAATTTCACCTAAAACCACTGCCGATGGATTATCAGTTCGAATCCCTATAAAAAAAATCACTCAAGAGATTAAGCCTCTCATCGATGATGTGCTTCTTATAAAAGAATCGAAATTACTCCCTGCGGTGAAAACGCTTATTGAACAAGAACAAATGACTGTTGAAACTTCTGCTGCGATTTGTCTGGCAGGAATTTCAGAGATTAATGGCTTATATGGTAAAAATGTTGCAGCAATAATCACTGGTAGCCACTTACAACCTAACTTGTTACAGAAGGCACTCTCAGGTAAGTCTCTACTTTAATAAAAGGACTCAATTTGACAACAATAGGGATAATAGCCAATCCAATGGCAGGTAAAGATATAAGGCGTTTAGTGGCTCATGGTCGCTATGTTTCAAACAATGAAAAGGTCAATACCCTTAGAAGGTTGTTTGTAGGCCTTGATTCAATAGGAATCGAACAGGTATTGATGATGCCTGACTATGACGGGATATCAAGTAATTGCAAAACATACAAATCGAAAAACTTGAATATTGAAACTCTTAACATGAGACTCATAGATAACGAAATGGATTCCACAAATGCAGCGAAATTATTGAAGGAATTGAAAGTAGATTGCATAGTCACTCTTGGTGGAGATGGTACAAACAGAGCAGTAGCTAAAGGCTGCACAACAATACCTTTATTACCTATATCGACTGGAACAAACAACGTTTTCCCCGAAAATATTGAAGGGACAATCGCTGGAATTGCGGCGGGACTTATATCCAAAAACCTTGTCGATCTAAATAAGACAACTTACAAATCAAAATTGTTAGAAATCTGGATCGACAAATCGTTGAAAGATATCGCTCTGGTAGATATTGCTGTAAGTTTTACTGATTCTTTGGGTGCAAAAGCGATTTGGACAACTTCCGAATTATCGGAGATTTTCGTCATAAAAGCTAAATCCACTGCAACTGGACTTTCATCTATTGCATATATGTTATCAGGTGATGAATTAAATGAAGATATGGGAATACATATTAAAACCAGTTCCACAAATAATCACAACCTAAAAGTTCCACTGGCCCCGGGCTTGATAAAATCGGTACCTATTAAAAACTGGAACTATATAGAAATGAATTCTACAACTACTATCCCTCAATCTTCATGTATTCTTGCCCTTGATGGAGAAAGAACTCTATCAGTTAAATCAAGTAGCCAAATAGAAATAGTGCTGAAAAAAGATGGTCCTATAGTAATATCCACAGATAAAGTCATCGAGCAGGCGGCCTTAAACAATATCATGTATAATACCGCTATCGATGACCCAACATGATATTTTACCGATTCTTAAATTATGTCTGAAATAACCACCGTCTTAGGTCCCATAGATTCAAATAAGTTAGGTTTCACCTTGATGCATGAGCATATCTTTTTAGATGCCAGGGTAGATGTTTGGTTACACGAGCGCCTACTAGCCGATAAAGAATTAGCGTATAAGGAATTGATGCTATACAAACAGGCTGGTGGAAGTACCATAGTAGACCAAACAAACGGTGGATTAAGAGGAATAAATATTTTAAATGAGAAACATCCGATTGCCATACAGGAACTATCACGTAAAACAGGTATAAATATTATTCTTGGCAGCGGCTGGTATAGAGAACCCTATTACGATAAGAGTCTTTGGAGATTAAAAACAGACGAGATTTGCGAGAATATTGTTCGCGAAGTAACTGAGGGAATTGAAGGAACACAAATTAAATCTGGGATAATAGGGGAAATTGGTGCCCATTTCAATTATATATCTCCTGTTGAAGAGAGAGTATTAAGAGCAGCTGCAAGGGCGCAAAAGAAAACAGGACTCGCAATTTCTACACATCAGGGTGCAGGGAGAGTAGCACTAGACCAACTTGATATACTGGAAGAAGAGGGAGTGGACCTCAGAACTGTCATAATCAGCCACGGATATATAAATCCAGATCATAGTTACCACATGGAAATTATTAATAGAGGCGCTTTTATTTCTTTTGAAGGGTTAGGACCTAAAAACTCGTTTGATGCTAAAAGAGAGATGAATTTACTTGGACAAATCATCGAATCTGGTAATATAAACCACTTAATACTATCGCATGATGTTTGCGTCAAACCAATGTATGTCGCTTACGGTGGAGGCGGGTATGAGTATATCTCGAAAACATGGTTGGGAATGATGAAACAAGATCTTGGCATTTCTGACGAACAAATCCACCAGATAATGGTTGATAACCCCCAAAATGCCCTTAAAGGCGAGAGATAATAAAATAAGTTCATAGGATATAGTAATGCAAACAAGACAACTTGGAACCAATGGAGCAAATGTACCTGTAATATGTCTCGGCACATGGCCGTTAGGCGGAGGTTTCGGCAAGATAGATTATGACAATGGAATCAAGACAATAAAAACTTCCATTGATGCAGGAATTACTTTTATAGATACAGCTGAAGGATATAACAATGGTGAACAATTGGTTGGTGATGGTATTTCTGGACAAAGAGATAAGGTGTTTTTAGCCACGAAACTGTCGGGGGCAGACCATTCCAAGCAACACATGGTAACTGCTTTGGAAACAAGTTTGAAATTGCTTGGAACTGATTATATAGATTTATACCAATTGCATAGTCCTCAAGCCAAATGGCCTATTGAAGAAACTATGGGCAGTCTGATTGAATTAAAAAACCAAGGTAAAATCAAATATATCGGTATATCTAATTACAATGATCAGCAAACCAATGAAGCTTTGAGTTACGGTCCAATACATAGTTCCCAACCGAGATACAACATACTTTTCAGAGAAACAGAAATATCAACGATACCATTTTGTTTAGACAATGGTATTGGAGTAATAGCTCATTCGGTGCTTGCTAAAGGGTTATTGTCTGGAAAATATAATATAGGTTCACAATTTGCTGAAGATGACGAAAGACGCAAAGTATACGGGAACATGACAGGAGGACAGTTTGAGCGAATATTCGGATTCATTGATAAGCTTTCCAACTGGGCTTCAGACAATGGCAGAGATCTACTCCAATTGGCAATAGCTTGGGTAAATGCACAACCGGGTATAACCTCTAGTATCATTGGAGCAAAAACATCGGAACAAGTTTTACATAGTGCAAAAGCAGGTGATTGGAATCTTAGTCAAACCGACCTCCAAGAGATAGAAAAGCTACAAGGGGACCTTAGACTCGATTTTCAGCAATTAAGGGAAGACGAGGATTGATGCATTTGGGATTCTTCACCATTTAGCCTAACCCATCCTTGCTTTGTGAAATTTGTACTTACACCTATCTATGATAATCTCCATGTCTGGTTGCACTTGCCAGCATTCACTACTTCTTTTATGTTCTAAATACCGTTCGCAAACGTGATCGTGTAAATACTGATCTTTATCGAAATATTCGTTTTCGATATCCCACCAGAAATTACTTTTGCCGGTGAATTCTTTGGATCTATTTCCAACACAACACCTAGAATCCTGTACATGAGTAGAACATAGACAGCAGGTGACCATTACATTTGATGTATCTGCATTGGGATGTGATTCAAAATAAGAACGGTTATCAGTTTCATCCCAAACATTCATTTTAGAAACACTACGGTGATAATCCTGCGGTGTGAATGTCAGTACATCATTGACAGATTCCTTTACAGGTTTGTATCCGCACACCTCGCAATTAATCTTCTTTATCGCTTTTGTATTGCCTTGAGTTTTCCCCATTTCGAACCCTTTTAGATTCACCAATTTTAAGAAACTGTTTTTAGTTTATTATTAGGCAAATACTTTTGCAAACCCAGCCAATTTACGTACCTTGTATTTTGATTCTACTTTTATTTGTGTATACTTTATGTTATTCTTTTATGATTCTTCTATTGTATACATTTTCCATCATTTTAATGATATGAATAAAAAACGTAATAGTCTACAAATCAGTGCAGCAGCGTATAGAAAGTTATCGGAATTAGTAGATTCATCAGGTTTAAGTTATACAGAATTTGTTGACCATTTATTGGATATTGGAGAAACCGAATCTCTGTCCAAAGTTAATGATTTCAATTTAGATCGCGACAAAATTGAAACCAGTATAAGAGACTCAATCCCTAAACCGCCTCAGGCTGTAATGGACACCAGTATTTTAATGTGCTGGAAAAATCACACAGAACACGATTATGAATACTGGGTTGGAAGCAATTTCACTCGTCGTGAAATCATTTTTGCTGTAAGTTACCATTTAACTAAAAACATTGACATTAGCCTCGAGTATCGAAAGTCCATAATGGCAAATTCTTTCGGGATTGATGACAAAATCGAATCTCCAGTTAAACAAAAAACCGTAAACCCATTTAAAAAAACTGCTGCTGAAGAAAATGTCACTAAAGCAAATACCACGTGGGCGGCTCTATATCCAACATTTTTCAAACACCATCTTAATACCAGGAGTAATTTCGAAATATATTGTGACAATAGACTTAATGCTCTTGTTAAAAAAGGTTATATAGTTAGAAC
>CAYPYC010000055.1:0-7008 GCA_964414905.1 uncultured Dehalococcoidia bacterium | reverse complement strand
GGGCGGAAAATTCAACATATATCAATACACCAGCTAAAATCAAAAATGATAACCCTACGAAATTAATTGGAAGGTTGGTGGATCCTAAAAATGCTAGGGCTAAAAATGTGGCTCCTGCTACACCTGGTACTACCAACCCAGTGAAAATGAATTCAACGAATATTAACAAGACACCTAAAATCAATAATATAAATAATATGTTTGGGTTGGCCAAGAAATTAAGGAAATTTTCCTGTAGTGTCATTTTTGAAGTTGAAATGGTTGGGTTTACGCTTTTCAATTTGGTTGGTTTCGATTCGATATCTATATTCCTGCCATCTAGGGATTTAATCAATTCAGGTATATCAGCAGCTATGAAATCGATTAGGTTGTTTTCCATAGATTCGCTTGAAGAATAAGCTTTAGAATCAAATATTGTTGCTTCAAGAGCTTCTACGTTTCTGTTTCTAGTTTTGCCTAGTTCTCTTAATAGAGCAGCGGCGTC
Source organism: uncultured Dehalococcoidia bacterium (assembly GCA_964414905.1). GTDB lineage: Bacteria > Chloroflexota > Dehalococcoidia > Lucifugimonadales > OSU-TB39 > OSU-TB39. Next base: position 6,524 of record CAYPYC010000055.1, on the reverse strand, counting down.
TTGTGAAGCTTTAGATTTAAGAGTTTCAGGTAAATCTTCTCCCTGTATTGAAACTGGTGTTGCTGCTCCCATGTTAGTTGTTGGAGCCATTGCAGCTATGTGTGATGCAGATAAAATAAATGTTCCTGCTGATGCAGCTTGGGCTCCAGCTGGATATACGTATGAAATAATTGGTATTTGTGAAGCAAGGATACTTTCCACTATTTTCCTTGTGGAATCATATGATCCTCCTGGAGTGTCCAAGGTTATGATAATTAACTGATTGTTTCCAACACTACTTTGCTCAATATTTCGACTTATATACTTCGCTGTAACATTGTTTATGACACCTTTTACTTCAATGATTTTGATGTTTGATACTTCATAATCGGCATAGGTTGTGTCTCTTTGAAAATTGCCAACCAATAGTATGCTCACTAACAATATTATTAGGAATATTTTTGCTTGCAAATATCGGTTTGTATATTTAAGGTTTATTATATTGAACCTAATAGGGCTGATTTAATTGAATTAACATCAGTTTTTGAAACTCCTATTGAATCGATATAATTCAAAACAGTCCCGTATTTTTGTTTGAGATGTTTATGTACTTTTACCATGGCTTCAGCAGGACAATAGTCTTTCTGGTATTCAACCCATGTGTAATTGTCTGGAGTTACATCAGGAGGAGCCTGTTCATCAAAAAACCGCTTCATAAGGAATTTTCCGCTTATTGTGTAATCTTCAGCTATTGTCATCGTAGGAACGTCGCATATCGATAACAATAAACTAGATATTGTACCTACCCTGTCCTTTCCACCGTTGCAATGGAACAGAGTTGTGTCTGAAGTTGAAGCAGCAAGTGCGCTAAGGACTTCGTTAATGTATGGCTTACGATTTTCTAGCCAAAATATATACATTGCTGATACCGTATCAACGGTATCTCCACCTTGGTTATAAAATGCTTCCACTTCACCGTCACCTATCATATTTATATGGATATAGGTTACCGTTGCTGAGTTATGGAAGACGTCAGGTTTTGCTTCTACCTCATAATTTTGTCGCAAATCAATTACTGTTTTCACACCATATTGTTCCAGCTTGTCTATGGAATCTTTAGAGAGTAAATGTAGCGTTCCTGAACGTAAATATTTTTTGTAATTGGTAATCTGACCGGTATTAGTAAGATATCCGCCTAAATCTCTTACGTTGTATGCATCTGGAAGGTTTAAATGTGTTGGCATTATTTAATGTCCTAGTATTGAGAAATAGTTTGTTTGACAATTAGGAGTGGTTTGAATTATTTGTATCTAGATTATCTAAAGATTCATCTTGAGCTAATAGATTATGTAATTCTTCTTTAGCTTTACGTATATTCTCTACTTTTTGTGCTATACGGTCAAATAATTCATGGCGTCTTTGTATTCCTTCACCAATCAGAAATGCCGCACCTTCGGATCTGCTTTTTACCAATTGTGCTTCAACTAGTTCATCGATACGTATGAGACTTTCTTTATTCAGTCGTACCATCACAACTTTTTCTCGGGCTGCAAGAACATTTTCAACAGTTTCTTTTAAATTTTCTCCTATTGAATCAGCTCCAGTTTTGCGTATTGCAGATTTTGCCGCAGACTTAGCTTCATCAACAATTATTTCTATTCCTTCTATTATCCTCTTTTTGCTCTCATTTTCTTTATTAGTATTAACCATAACAATTCTCCGTAATGAAATTACATGTAATTATATTACAATATTATTCTTTTTGTAAACTAAGTGTGTATATAATCATTGCTTAAAATATATATATTAGGGCGAGAGTAAAATTTTATAGGTATAATATCGATATTATTATTTGAGGCAATTTAAATGAATAAAATTAATGAATTTGAAGTATTTTCTAATGACGATGGTTGGATATTACATGAATCAACTCCACCTCTTTCACTAGATCATTTGCAGTTGAAGATTATAGATACTTATAAAGATACCGGGTTAACTACTTTTTTATGGTGCGTCGGTGGGCATGAGGTGTACGATTACGAAACGAAAATAGGTGAACGTATTGGAGATGGATATGAAAACCTAGACGAAAGTACAAGAAAACGTGCTGCAAACCTTCAGTCGCTGATAGATGACTGTGGAGGACCTCTCACAGGTTTGTCAAAATTGTGTCATCGAGCCGGTATAAAATTTTATCCTTCAGTTCGTATGAATGAGCATTATGATATAGATACAAATTCTCCTCGCTATGGAAGGTTCAGAAGGGAGCGGCCTGATTTACTTATTGGAAAACCAGGCGAAAAATTTGAAGTAGGTACCCTTGAACATGGTATACGCACCGGACTCAATTTTGCTTTTCGTGAAGTCAGAGAACATATGTTGGATATTATCAGTGAACTTATTGAGGACTTTGATGTGGATGGTATCGAACTTGATTGGTTTAGGCATCCTGCTTTTTTCCGAGTTGAAGAAGCATATGATAACAGGCATCTTGCTACAGATCTGATAAAAAAAGTAAAAGAAAAAATAAATGCAGTGACTGAAACTACTGGAAGGGTTGTAAAGTTAGCTGTGAGGGTACCACCAACCCTTCAAGATTCTGCCAGGATTGGTCTTGATGTAGAGCAATGGATCAAAAATGAATTTGTTGACATAGTTATAGCTGGTGGTGGATTTATACCTTACTCAACACCTATTGACGAATTTGTTGATGTTGCAAAAAACACTGATATAAAAGTACTGGGATCTTTGGAACATTTGAGGCCAGCTGTAACCGAACGAAGTATTACAGGTATCATCGACCGTCACATTGCTAAAGGTGCCCAGGGAATATATTTTTTTAACTACTTCCATAAAAGTAATTCATGGAAAAAAAATATATTCCGCTCAATAAATGACTCCGAGTATAGGTTAAATAAACGTAAAACAATTGAGCTTGATTCTAATGTTAGATTAACAATGTCTGAACAACACGAAGCACCGTTCAGATATGCAATTCCAGATGTACAGATTCCTATAACTCTTGAACCAGATAACGAAAACACTCTTTCTAAACTAAATGTTCCAATTGATATTGATTCTAATTTGCCTGAACATAAGTGGGAATTAAAGCTAGGATTTATCAACTATCAGGGAGAAGACGAATTAGAGATTTTTATAAATCAACTACCTGTAGACATCTCTGATATACATATAGATTTTGATGGGTGGGGACGTTTGGAATGGACTGATTTCAAAAATAGGCTCCAATGGATAAAATACCCATTCGCCCAAATAATTATCATAAATAATGGATATCTTTCAAAAGGAAGTAATACATTAGAACTACGTTTGATTAAAGAAACGGTTTTTAAAGCTAACAAAGTGATGCTCAAGGAAGTCAAGTTAGAATTATAGGTTATTGGTAAAACCTTGATTAACCTCTGTTGCCCCCGTAAGTCGATTTAAATTCTTCATTAGATTTGAATCGACTTAATCCTAAACTAGAAATATCAATTAATTTACTTTTAGTGTTGGTGATTTCTTGGGCCAAATGTTTACCAATGGATGGCCCCAGTTTAAATGAATGACCGCTACCACCAACAGCTACAATATATCCTTTTAGTGACAATTTATTGTCTATTATCATATGCCAATCAGGTGTGATGGTATATAGGCCACTCCAGCTAGAGGAAACATGGAAATCTTTAAAATCTGGAAACCTGTTAATTACCCTCGATCGAGTTTCATCAACAAAGGCATTGTCAGCGCTCCGATTGAATTTGTCTGGGTGCACAATCTCATTAGTTTTAGGATGACCCTGTCCAACCAGAATAGAATGGTTTCCTTTTGGTCTTAAGTAAATCTTATCAACCATGTTTGAGACCGATAAAGTCAAACCACTTTCTCGTTTAGGATTAGTGAGCATTATTTCCTGTTCTCTAGAAACAGTAAGTGGTAAGTCTACTCCAGCTAACTGTGAAATACCGTATGCCCATGGTCCGGCTGCATTAATAAGCGTATTAGTTTTAATGATGCCTTTGTTGGTTTCAACAGAATCAATTTGGTCATTGGATTTGGCAATTCCGATTACTTTGGTATTTGTATAAATGTGGGCACCATTATTTTTAGCTATTTCTGCAAAACCGGTCACAACTGATTTCGGCTCTGCGTATCCTGAATTAGGTTCATAAGCTATTTTTGAAATTCCATTAGGATTAGTTTTAGGAAGCAAACAAGCGGCATGGTTGATATCTATTTCTTGAGTGTTTACTCCTAAATCAATTAATTGTTTCATATTTAAATCGAACATAGATGTAGCACTTTCTGGACACAAAAACACCCACCCATTCTGATGGAAAAATGAGTTGCCTGTTTCATTTTGAAGGTCAGATAAGATACTGACGCTATCTTTGACTAACTTTATACTAATTTCATTAGTGTAATGGTGTCTTATTATTGCTGCCGAATCTCCAGTTGAACCTGAAGCAAGTTCTCCTTGCTCAAGCAAACAGATATTACGAATACCTGACTTAGAAAGATGGTATGCAAGGCTAGTTCCAATGATTCCGCCGCCAATAATAATTATTTCTGCAGATTTGATCAAAGCAAAAATCCATATATATGGGTGGCATCTAAATAATTAGGCATTAGGTTCACTGATAATCGTCATGGTGTTAGCGTCAATATCTACGCCATAGACTGACTTGGCTCTTTCGATTGATACTAATCCTATAATCACATCTCTTAGAACTGATTCTGGATTTCTTTCTTTTGGGTTTCCCCATCCACCACCGCCTGGAGTTACTGTAGAAATGATTTTTTGATTTTCAACTTGAGTGGTTACTTTTGTTGGGAGATAGCGATTTTCAGCGGTGTCGTCTTCTATTATGCAGCTTGAAGGAGATGATGATTCACCTCCGAAAAGTCCCCAAGGAGTTATTTTGGACCTATCCGAACTTAGGGTTAACGATACACCTGGTCCTAATACTCTTACTTTTCTCTGTAATCCCATTCCCCCTCGGAATTTACCTGCTCCTTCAGAGTCTGGTACCAATCCATATCCCTCAACTAGTAACGGGTAAGCAACTTCAATTGATTCTACAGGGGCATTTCTTGTATTTGTCATGTGATTTTGCACTGCGTCCATTCCGTCACTATCATGCATAGCGCCCTGCCCTCCTCCGTATGTTTCAACATAGTTGTAATAAATTCCGCTACGATCATCAATTCCACCTATATTCAGTAGGTTCATTGTTCCAGATGAAGCTGCCGCGACTTTATCTGGTATTGCTGATGATAATGCTCCAAGTAAACAGTCAACGATTCTTTGGGTCGTTATAATATTAGCGTTGCATACTGCATTAGGATATTGAGCTGAAAGTAGACTACCATCTCTGACCTTAACTTGTATTGGTCTGTATGCTCCTGCATTTGGAGGGAGCTCAGGATCCAAAACTGCCTTTAAAATGTAATAAACGCAAGCAGCTACTGATGGCCAACGACAATTTAATGGACCTTTAGATGCATCATCTGAGGAACTAAAATCTGCAATTATTGATTCACCCTTAACGTTTAAATCAAGTTCGATTTTGAATAATTTATCATCAATGCCGTCTCCTTCGATAAAATCCGAATAGGAATAATTGCCTTGTGGTATTTGTTTTAAAGCTTGTTTCATGCGCCTTTCTGAATAATTGAGCATTTCTTGCAGATACATGTCGATTACTCTGACACTGTATTTGTCTGCTAATTCATTTAGCCTTTTTGAGCCAACCGTATTTGCAGCAAATTGTGCTAGTAGATCACCTTTCACTTCTACAGGTGTTCTAACGTTGTTAGAGATCAAATTCCAGAATTCGTCGTATAATTCCCCTTTCCTAAATAATTTGATTGGTGGTATTTGAAAACCCTCTTGAAATATTTCGTGAACTCCAAAAGGCATTGACCCCGGTGCAAATCCACCCATATCCACATGGTGTGCCTGATTAGCGGTTATCGCTATTAATTTACCCTTGTGGAAAATAGGGGAAATTAAGCATAAATCATTCAGATGACCAGGACCTGCAGGATAAGGGGTATTTGTAGCTATTGCATCTCCTTCTACTAGTTGGTCAAAAGGATAAGAGCTCATAGCTGATTGCACTGCGGAGTGCATTGTACCTAAATGAAGTGGAGTACCTATTTCACTTTGAGCTACAACAACGACGTCTCCGGTTGCTGTGTAAATGGCGCAAGAGGTATCTCTTCTATCTTTGATATTTGTTGAATAACTGGCTCGTATTAACGCTACTATCATTTCATCAGCTATGGAATAAAATGCGTTTCGCATAACTTCTAATGTGATAGGGTCAAATGATTTTGCTTTACTCATTTGTAACTCCTCCTATTATTATGTTCTGGGATTCATCAATATATGCTTTTTGTTTTGGAAGAATAAGAGTTGTCGAATCTATCTGTTCTATTACTGCTGGACCTATAATTTTATCTCCTGAGGATAAATGTTCTCTAAAAAAAATATCCGTGGATAATTTATCTTCTCCAAATATCACATCACGTTTCGAGGG
>CAYPYC010000054.1:0-7032 GCA_964414905.1 uncultured Dehalococcoidia bacterium | reverse complement strand
GTAATATACAAGCCAGAAACACTCTCAGCTATTTCTAACATTTTATCTACCAAAGAAAAAGAACTAGGAACGGAAATCACCTTAGTTAGTGACGAGCCATACAGAAAAATTATATTTGACAATATAGACTATCCTCACATATTCAATTACCACCATAAAAGCATAGTAGCAACTTCACATTCTAAAGACCTCTCTATTCCTGGAGAACGAATCGGTTATATAGCAGTTAATCCTAACTACAAAAACACTAAAGAAATAATAGACGGATTAACCTTTTGTAATCGAACATTAGGCTTTGTTAATGCACCGGCGTTAATGCAAAGAATTATAGTCTCTCTTCAAAATGTAGCTATAGATGTATCCGCTTACGAAAGAAAAAGAGATTTTCTATTCACAGAATTAAGAAAAATCGGCTATTCAGTTGTAAAACCTGATGGAGCATTTTACATGTTTCCTAAATCTCCAACACCTGATGAAATACCATTCGTAGAAGAATTAAAATCTCAAAGAGTTTTAGTTGTGCCAGGCACCGGATTTGGAACTCCAGGCCATTTTAGAATTGCCTATTGTGTCGAAGACTCTGTATTACAAAATTCGATAGCAGGCTTTAAAAAAGCATTTGAAAAACACCAGCCAAATTGAAATCTTTAATTTTCTTTTAATCCAGTGCCAGTCAAAGGCAATAAAATTGTTTGGTCTGGAATTATTTCTCCAATTTCCAGTAATTTAATAAAACCAGCCAAAGTGACAGCGGACGTGTACTCACAATACAAACCTTTACCTGCCAAAAATGCACGTGAATCAACCATTTGTTTTTCTGTTATTGATATAGCTCTACCTTCAGTTTGATTGAGAACTTGAACTATCTGGTTCAATCTTGGAGGTGATTTTACTGATATACCACTTGCCATTGTCACTCCATTTTTTGGACTAGATGTATCAGAATTGTAAGCACGTGTAATCGGATCAACCAATTCAGATTGTATAGAATGCAATTTAGGCATTTTTCTAATTAGTCCAAACAAAAGCAGTTCCTTCAATCCTTTCCAAGCTCCCAATAAAAGACCTCCATTTCCTACTGGAAAAATAATGTGCTCAGGCAAATCACCTTTGAAATGCAACGCCAACTCATAAGCAAATGTTTTATTACCTTCTATGAAAAATGGGCTTATAGCATGCGAAGCATAATGTAGGTCAAGTTTGTCTTTATAATTAATCAATTTGTCTGTAACATCAGATCTTGATCCATTTATCTTATGTACTACCGCTCCATAAGCTGATATCTGTGCTAATTTAGACCCTGCAGCATCAGAAGGAACAAAAATATTTGATTTAATTCCTGCTGCCGCTCCATAAGCAGCAACTGAGGCTCCTGCATTTCCTGAGGAATCCTCTACTATTTCTTTAATCCCATAATGTTTTGCAGCAGAAATCATTGTAGCCACCCCACGATCTTTAAAGGATCCAGTAGGATTCATATATTCCAACTTGGCTATTAAAGTTTGGTTAAAGTCAGAACTGACTGTTGATATTGCAGTACACGGTGTATTTCCTTCACCTAAAGAAACTATAGAATCCTTCTCAGTAACAGGAGTCATTAATTCAATTAGTGTATTAACACTTAGATTCTGCCTAATCTCTTTTATATACGAATATGAATACTCCACATCTAAAATCCCATCACATTTTGAACACCTCAATAATTCAAATGATGGTTTGTGAGCTGCATTACAATCAATACAAATTAGCTTGAAATGGTTCATAACATCACATGTAATTCCTAAAATTTATCGATTAACTTATTTTTTTATTCGGTCAACTATACCGATTACTAAAGCCACTAATCCAATAACTATAAGAATCCAGCCAGCAATATCCAAAAGAAATTCGAAAATTCGTGACTGTAACAAAAAGCCAACTATAACCAATATCAAGCCTATACCAATTTTCGAGTACATATAAACACCCCGTAAAAACATTATTTGAGCCTGTTAAACCTACATAATATTAAATCAGCTCAATTAACTTACCATTATAAACTTAAATTGTTGTCACCCCAATCATAAACTTATATTTCTTTAGCATCTATACATATTAGTCCCCACTGACTAGTTATATAAGACCACATATTTTAAAATAAGTTGAGAATATTAAGGATGGTATTATGGACAATGAATTAATCGAACCACCAGATTTAGATGCTTCGAATCAGAATGGAAAAACAACAATTAATACAACATCTAAAAGAGTGATATATAAAGACTTCATCTTGATGGCAACATTAATCACGGTGATTGTTCTAGATCAATTATCAAAATATATAATTAAATCTACATTTAACCTTTATGAATCTTGGCCAGAAACGGGAATTTTTAGAATATACCACACATACAACACTGGAACGGCTTTCGGATTACTTCAAGGCCAAACAATACTCCTTATAGTAGCATCATTAATAGCTTTGATATTTCTTATTTACATATATAACGAATACACTTTAGGTAATATAATTCTGAGAATGGCATTAGGACTTCAATTAGGTGGTGCCATAAGTAATTTATCAGACAGATTGGCATTTGGCTCAGTAACCGACTTTATTTCGGTTGGATGGTGGCCAATTTTCAATATCGCCGATTCCAGCATAGTAGTCGGCATCACAATTTTAATTGCTGGCATCTTTTATAGGGAAAAATTATCAAAACTAAATGAACAAAAATCTTGAAATAAATATAATGGATCCCTCTGATAACCCCTCTAAAACATTTGAAATACAAGTGACCCAAACTAATTCTAGATTAGATGTTTTTCTAACTAAAAAACTTTCTAAATATTCAAGAAGCAAAATTAAAAAAATGATAGACGAAGGAAACGCCACTATAGATGGCAAACCTGCCCGTTCATCATCATTAATACAACATGGACAAACGGTCAAACTAACAATAAAAACACCATTACCAACAACTTCTCTCGCTCCTTTTGAATTAAGTTTAGATGTGATATTTGAAAATGAAAATATAGTTATCATCAACAAGCCTGCAGGACTCACAGTACATCCATCTCCTAATAACACAACAACAACTCTTGCCAATGCAATTATTGCCAATTATCCAGAAATTAAATTTCCAGGCACTAAGTTTAGACCAGGAATTGTGCATAGACTAGATAAAAACACGTCTGGAATACTAATAGTTTCCAAAAATGAAGAATCCCATACCCAAATCTCTAATCAATTTAAAACAAAGCAGGTTAACAAAGTATACATAGCATTGGTTGAAGGCCATATTGCACCTAAAGAAGCTATAATCGAAGGCAATATTGGAAGACATCCTACTAATCGAAAAAAAATGTGTGTTATTACAGACGGTAAACATTCAGTTACAAAATATAAAGAAATTGCTAAATACCCTAAACACAGTTTATTGGAAATAGCACCCTTAACTGGAAGAACTCACCAAATTAGAGTACATTTAAATTCGATTGGGTATGCTATCGTAGGTGATGATTTATACGGGAAATCAAACCAAAATTTGGAGAGGCAATTTCTTCATGCAAAAAAAATCGGGTTTATGATGCCTGTCACAAACAATTATGTGGAATTCGAGTGTCCACTCCCACAAGACCTATCAAGATTTCTCGAGGACTTGTAATTCAAAATTTATTAGTAACTTTATGCAATACGATATGAACAATATGAAATCCGAAAATACAGTAAGAGTACGATATGCTCCCAGCCCTACTGGAGATCCCCATGTGGGGAATATCCGTACAGCCATATTTACATGGCTATATGCAAAAAACAAATCAGGGAAATTTGTTGTAAGAATCGAAGATACCGACCAAAGTAGAACAATACCCGGAGCTATCGAAAATATATTAGATTCTTTAAATTGGTTATCAATGGATTGGGATGAAGGACCTCCCGCTGATAAACCTTTCGGCCCATATCTTCAATCAAAAAGGTTAGCAAAATATTACATTCCATTTGCTCAACAGCTTGTAGAAAATGGACATGCATATAAATGCTATTGTTCCCAAGAAAGATTAAGCGAAGTTCGAGAAAAAAGAAGAGCGCAAAAATTAGACACTTCGTATGATAGGAGCTGTAGGTATTTAACCCTAGAACAGCAAAAGGGCTTTGAAGGAACCCAAATCCCATCGGTCATTAGATTTGCTATGCCTCTAGAAGGTGAATGGGAATTATCTGACATAATCAGAGGGGATGTAAAATTTCAAAATAAAGTCATAGACGATTTCATAATAATTAAATCTGATGGGTACCCAACATATCATCTAGCAAATGTAATAGACGATCATTGCATGGAAATTTCACATGTGATTAGAGCTGAAGAGTGGTTGTCAAGTACTCCTAAACACCTAGCAATTTACAAAGCACTCGGATGGAACCCACCACAATTTGCGCACCTGCCAATAATTTTAGCGCCGGACAAAAGTAAATTAAGTAAAAGACACGGAACCACTTCTGTATTGGATTACAGAAAACAAGGCTATTTATCATATGCGATGTTTGTATTCCTATCTCTATTGGGCTGGTCTCTTGATGATAAAACTGAAGTACTAACAATCCCTGAAATAATTAATAATTTTTCGCTTGAGAGAGTCAGCAAATCCGGAGCTGTTTTCGACATCCAAAAATTAAATTGGTTAAATGGCTACTTTATGCGAACCATTTCAGAAGAATCATTAGCTGAAACTATATTAGACTATTGGAATAAATATCCAGAAATAGGAATTTCCCCAATCCCTTCTATATCACAAATAATTCCAATCGTACCCTTAATTAAAGAAAGGATTAAAACATTATATGAAGTTAAACCTTTAGTAAACTTCTTTTTTTCTGATGATATACAATACACCGATGAAGATTTGATACAAAAAGGAACGGATAGAGAAACTACAAAATCTGCTTTAGAAAAAGTGATTGTAAATCTTTCGAATATTCAAGAGTTCGATGAATTAAGCATAGAAACTTCTTTAAGACTTGCTGCAGAGGAAATGGAATTAAAACCACGACAATTGTTAGGAGCAGTAAGAGTAGCTCTAAGTGGATTGGAAGTGTCTCCTCCATTATTCAAATCTATAGAGATAATAGGTAAAAAAAGGTCTTTTCAAAGAATTGATAACGCAATATCAAAATTGAAATAATCATATTAAATAATTAAGGCAGGTAATATACACAATGCTTAACAAAATAAATGAAGATCTTAAAACAGCTCTCAAACAGGGCGATAATATAGCCAAATCTGTACTAAGATATTTGAAGTCTGAAATTCATAACAGAGAAATTTCTATAGGCTCAAGTTTAACAAATGAACAAATTATTGATGTATTAAATAAACAGGCAAAACAAAGAAGAGAGAGTATAGAAGCTTATACAAACGGAAACCGCAGTGACCTCGTAGAGATAGAAGAAAAAGAGCTTTCAATAATAATGAATTACCTGCCAGACCAACTGTCTAAAACTGATATAGAAACCATTGTAAAAGAAGGGATTATAGAAACTAAAGCTACTTCTTCTAAGGATATAGGCAAAGTGATGTCTTGGGTTATGCCAAAAGTAAAAGGGAAAGCCGACGGCAAAACCATAAGCGCTACAGTAAACTCAATCTTAAATGACTGAAACAAGGAATTTATAACAAATGAAGTTCGGTGTAGTCCAATTCCCAGGTACCTGGAGCGACCATGATTGTTACCATGTTTTATCAGAAGTACTAAAACAAGAAACAGAATATATATGGCACCATCAAACTGATATATCTCATTTTGACTGCATTATAATACCTGGTGGATTCTCTTACGGTGACTATCTTAGACCTGGAGCAATAGCTAGATTTTCTCCAGTTATGAACTCAATCAAAAAATTTGCTGATTCTGGTGGATTAGTTCTTGGTATATGCAATGGCTTCCAAATATTATGTGAATCAGGTTTATTACCCGGAGCCTTGTTAAGGAATGAATCTCTACAATTTCGCTGTCAGTGGGTAAATTTAAAAATTGAAAATATTCATAATCCTTTTACCAAGTTATGTAATCAAAATCAGGTATTGAGAATCCCAATATCTCATGGAGATGGACGTTATTATGCAGAACCAAAAGTTCTGAAAGACTTAAAAACCAACAACCAAATCCTATTTAAATATAGCTCTGAAACCGGACAATATAAAAAATCTTATAATCCCAACGGCTCTTTGGAATTTATTGCTGGAATCAGTAACAGGAACGGGAATGTAGTTGGAATGATGCCACATCCGGAAAGGTGCTGCGAATCAATTCTTGGTAGTACCGATGGAATTAAAATCTTTGATTCTATAATATCTAATAAATAGACCTTATTTAAAAAAATACAAAACGATAATTCAACCTATGGATAATTTGAAAAATCTACTTTCAGAATTAGCTATTTCTGAATCAGAGTATGTAAAAATAGTTTCTACACTTGGACGTGAACCAAATGAATTAGAATTAGGCATATTCGGATCCGCTTGGAGTGAGCACTGCGGATACAAACACTCTAAACCGCTATTGAAACAATTTAATCAATTAGCTGCAACCAACGTATTAGTCGCACACGGCTCTGAAAATGCTGGTGCAATAGATATAGGTGGCAATGCGGCTATTGTAATGAAAATCGAATCTCACAACCATCCGTCCGCTATAGAGCCTATACAAGGTGCAGCGACAGGAATAGGAGGAATCGTACGAGATATTTTCTCTATGGGTGCAAGACCCATAGCACTTCTAAATTCACTTAGATTTGGTCCTCCTTCAAAATCAAACAACTTAAATCTATTAAAAGGTGTAGTCAATGGAATCTCCAACTATGGCAACTGTATAGGAGTCCCAAATGTTGGCGGGGAGGTATATTTTTCGAGTACTTATAATAATAATCCTCTAGTTAATGCTATGTGTGTTGGTCTAGTTGATCATAATAAAATCAAGAGGGCTACTATGGAAGTGGATTCGTCAATATTTTTGATAGGTTCTGAAACTGGCCGAGATGGCATCCATGGTGCT
>CAYPYC010000053.1:5645-7048 GCA_964414905.1 uncultured Dehalococcoidia bacterium | reverse complement strand
AATTTCAATATATTGCCGACGACCATGATGATGGAGAAAAGTGTTTCTTAGGCGAAAAAGGTAATTTTAACGGTGAAGACATAGTTAGGATTATTTGCAAACAAGAAGCTACTGGAAGGTTTATATCTAGGCATCTTTATAGCTTTTTTGTTGCGGATGAACCTCCTGTGACTAAATGGCCATATGAGGAACCAAGAGATGCAAAAGCTATTGAAGCACTTACCAAGGTTTATTTGGAAAGTGGATATAATATTCGAGAGGTTTTAAAATTTTTATTTAACTCAGATTTTTTTAAAGCATCAAATATTAGAAATACTAAAATAAAAGGTCCCGCAGAATTGGTTACTAGTATTTTGAGGGTTACCGGAGAAATAACTGGGCCTAACCCCAAAATTATGGAGTATACCTCTCAGGTCAATGTAATGGGACAGGAATTAATTAACCCTCCATCTGTAGAAGGTTGGCATCAAGGGTTAGAGTGGATTGATACCGGTACTACAGTTGAACGAGTTAACTTTTCGTCAGCACAGATTGGAGATTCGACCAAGCCGGGAATCAAAAATATTATATTAAGATTAATGGAGTTTGATTGTACAGAACCTGGCGAATTCATTGATAAATGCACCGATGAATTAGGTTTTGTTTATTTGACGGATAAAAGTAGGGAAGAATTAATCAATCATTTGTCCGGTCAAGTTACAGGTGGATTCAATGTACGAGATTTGGATGAAAGTGACGTCTCTAACATTTTACGATTGATTGCTTCCACACCTGATTACCAGAGGGCCTGATGCTTCTGGCGTCCCGTTTGTTTATAAAAAGTATTAATTAAGGGAAATCCTATGGTTATTGATAGGCTCGATTACAATTTTGTTATTGGAGTAGCTGCCATGGAAGGCAGAGGATTTTATTATCCTGTAGATGTCGCAGTTGCTCCTGATAATAAGTTGTTTGTTCTTGGGAGGAGTCATGATGGAGATACAAGAGGCGTGCAGGTTCTAATGTGTGACATTGAAAGTGAATATTATGGTGTTTTTGCTTCTCATGGTGCTGAAGATGGACAGTTCATATGGCCCACTTCAATCTCGATTTCTGGGAATGGATTAATTTATGTTACAGATGAACACCTCAATAGGGTCAGCGTTTTTGATCTTGATGGTAAATTCATTGAAAAATGGGAATCTGGAAATGGTTCAAGAGTTGAATTTTTAAAGCCGGCCGGAATTGCGACTGATAAAGAAAACTGTGTATGGGTAGTGGATAATGGAGCTAGTAATATCAAAAAAATAAGCCCACAAGGCGAATGCGTCCTAGAATTTGGGCAACTAGGTAATGGGCAAGGGCAGTTTAATATGCCTTGGGGTATAACAGTATCCAATTCAGGTGATGTTTATGTTGCTGAT
>CAYPYC010000053.1:0-5635 GCA_964414905.1 uncultured Dehalococcoidia bacterium | reverse complement strand
TGCTGATTGGGGAAATGATAGAATCCAGCAATTCACAAATAATGGTGAGTTTGTGGGAGAATACGGGAATAATAATGAGGATTCAAATAATTTAAGGAGGCCTTCTGATGTTAGCGTCGATTCTAATGGGTACATGTATGTGACCGATTGGGGGAACCATCGACTTCAAGTGATATCTTCAGATGGCAGCTTGGTTCAGAATTTGAGAGGTGATGCAGGGATTTCAAAGTGGGCTCAAGATTTTTTGAATTCTAATCCGGATGAAAATTCAGTTCGGGCTGAATCTGATCTCGAGCCGAAGTTGGATGAGGGCTGGGATTTAAATGAACAGTCTTATCGCACAGAGAAATTCTTCTGGTCTCCCATTTCGGTAGAAAATTACCATGATGATTTAGTAATTGTGGTTGATAGGAACAGGCATAGGATGCAAGTGCTTAAAATTAATAAAGATATTGATTGAGGTGAGTAGTAATGGGATGTGACAACTTAGAATTAGCACATTTGTTGAGAAGAGCAGGTTTTACTGCAAACAGGCAAGAACTAGAAAATTATCAAGAATTAGGCTATGGGGTTACTGTTGAAAAATTACTCAATCCAAGCAGTACTGATTACTTGTCTGACGACATAATAAGGCGTTATCACGTTGATCAATCAGAGTTGAGGGAGCTTTTTGGAGCGGCAGCGTATTGGATGTATAGGATGATTACGACAACTAGTCCTTTGGAAGAGAAAATCGCTTTATTTTGGCATGGTTTATTTGCTACTGGATATTCTAAATTGAATCAAGCTAGATCTTTGTTGAATCAAATCGATATGTTCAGAGGATATGGGTTGGGGAAATTCGATGAAATACTTGTTCAGCTTTCTAAAGATCCTGCTATGTTAGTTTGGTTGGATAATCAGGATAATCATAAAGGAGCAATTAATGAAAATTACGGTAGAGAACTCCTTGAATTATTTTCTTTGGGTATAGGTTCATATACTGAGGATGATATAAAAGAGTGTGCTAGAGCATTCACTGGCTGGACTCTAGGTAATGCGGAATACATGAGTATGAGAGCTGCTAAAGATTCCATATGGCCTTACGGTAGAATTGCATGGCATTTTGCATACAGAGATGATGATCATGATGGTGACCAAAAGGAATTTCTCGGAGAAAAAGGACAATTTGATGGAGAAGAAATTGTCAATATAATATGTAAGAACCGTGATGCGGCTAAGTTTATTTGCTCCCGTCTTTTTCAGTTTTTTGCAGCTGACGAAATAGACAATGATGTGAAACGAAAAGTAGTTGAAGAAATGGTGGAGGAATATTTCAAATCTAACCATGAAATAAGAGCCGTTTTGCGATGTTTGTTTAATTCCGAATATTTCAAGTCAAGTGAATGCCGCTATGACCGCGTAAAAGGTCCTGTCGAATTAGTTGTTGGTGCTATAAAGATAGCTGGTTCATATAATTCTCCGACATTAGATATTGAGCAAGTTGCAAAAATATGTTTTTTCATGGGGCAAGGATTATTACAGCCCCCTACCGTTGAAGGATGGCATGAAGGGGTTGAATGGATAGATAGTGGTGCTTTGGTCGAAAGAATTAATTTTGTGGTGCAGGAGTTGGGCAACACTAATAATCCAGGAATTCGATACATTTTAGATTGTTTGAAACAGTCAAACAAAGAAAGTTTGACACCTGAGCAGTTGCTGGATTCTTGTTTGGATTTAATTGGACCTATAGAGGTGTCTGATGAAACCAGGAAAGTGTTGATACAGCATGTTGCTAATGATGGAAACATTGATTTATCGAATGAAAGCGATACAGGACAAACCGACCAAAGAGTAGGAGAATTATTAAGCCTTATTGGAGCTTCACCAGAATACCAGATGGCATAGTATTTAAACGGCTATGGCATTGCATATTATTCTTTCTTAATTATTTAATTAATTAGAGTTGTGGTTATGAATACAAAAATTGATAGAGTAAAATATTTCAAAACGATCGGGATTTGCAATAATGGATTTAATGGTAGAGGTTTTGCAAACCCATACAGTGTATCAGTTGCCAGTAATGGCAACATATATGTTGTGAATCGCTGTGATACTACCAGACGTCCAGCCATCAGAATTGGGATTTTTAATATAGAAGAGGAGTATCTGGGTGAATTTGGGAGCGGTGATGGATCTCAAGATGGACAATTCATGTTACCTGTAGCGATTGCTTTTGATAATCAAGATAGACTGCATGTCACCGATGAATATTTGCATAGAGTATCGGTTTTTGATTTATCTGGGAAATTTTTGTTTAAATGGGGGAATAAGGGTTATGGTGACGGTGAGTTTAATGGTCCTTCAGGAATCGCATTTGACTCAAATGATAACGCCTTCGTAGCAGACCAATTTAATCATAGAATACAAAAATATGATTCATCAGGCAAATTTATTCTTCAGTGGGGTTCTAAAGGTGATTCACTAGGACAGTTTAATATGCCTTGGGGTATTGGTGTTGATAAACAAGATAATATATATGTTGCTGATTGGAGAAATGACCGTGTGCAAAAATTTGATGCTAGCGGTAAATTTATTATGATGTTTGGTTCTAAAGAGAATCGAATTAATCCAATAACAAGACCGTCAGGCGTCGTTATAGATGATTTTGGAGATGTTTATATATCCGATTGGGGTAACGAACGTATTCAAATATTTGATGAAACAGGAGATCTTGTACAGATATTAAATGGTGAAGCTACTTTATCGAAGTGGGCTAAAGATTTCTTTGATTCTAATCCGGATGAATGGGAACATCGTGTCAATTCAAATTTAACTCCAGAACTGCCTGAACATTTAAATAAATCACGCTATCAAATATCTTCACAAACTGAACCATTTTTTTGGGGGCCTGTCGGAATGGACATAGATTCAATGGGTTATTTTTATGTTGTTGAATCGAATAGACATCGCGTCCAGATATACAGCACTAACCCATAGATGTACACTGTAACTGGTTTTAGAATTATATATGATGCACTTAATGGAGGAATAGAACAATGACTTGGATAGATACTCACATTCACATATGGACTCAAGATACTAAAAGATACTCTGGTACTGATTTAGAAGATTTTGAACCCAAAGAATTTATGCCCGAAGATATATTGAGGCATGCCAAGCCTTCTGGAGTAAGCCGCATAGTAATGGTTCAAATAGGAAATTATGGACCCGATAATAGTATATTGACTGACACTATTGAGAGATTCCCCGGTGTTTTCGGTGGTATAGGCCAAGTTGACCATGAGGGCGAAACGATAGAATCAGATATGAAGGGATTATTGGAACAGGGTATAACTGGGTTTCGGATTGGGGCAGGAGCTGATGTTGATACATGGCTTCAGCACCCCGGTTACGAAACTATGTTTAAAGTTGCTGCACAAACTGGTCAAGCTATTTGTCCTATAACTCATCCTCCTGGTGTGCCGGAAATAGATAGAATGTGTAGCGAATATCCTGAAACTACTGTAGTGATTGACCATATGACTAGATTAGCTGAAATGCAACCTGCGAATGATCATAATATTGATCAGCTTTGTGCCTTATCCCGATTTCCTAATGTTTATGTTAAAATATCAAGACTTCATTCTCAGGGGATGAAAAAACCTCCCTACGAAGATTTGATACCCGTTGTAAATCGAATTGTAGATGCTTTTGGGCCAGATAGACTCATGTGGGGAAGCGATTCTCCATATCAGGTTGTTTTAGCAACTTATGAGGACTCTATTTCTCTTGTTAGAGATAAATTAGGTTTATCAGATACCGATAAACAAAAGATATTGAATGATACTCCTGCTAAGTTGTTTTTTAAATAACTTGATTTAGTTTTTTGGTTAATCAGGGTAATGCATCCATTGGTCAGCGAGTTCAGGGTAGTCCCTTGTCATATCTTTGAGTTTAGCGTTAGATATAATCGAAAAATGTCCGATAGCGGTTGCGGCAATAGATTTATTTGGTAGTTTTATGAAAGCTTCTATCACAATTAAGGTACCTATTTTACGTTTGATCTCTCCGTAAGCGTATATTTCCTGATTGGTGATAATTGGTTGTTTGAATTTAACGTTCAACTGTGCAGTTAGGACCCAATAATTTTGGCTTAGTGCAGCTCTATTCATTGTCTCGTCCAGAATAGTACTTATTATTCCGCCATGCATGTAATTTGGAAATCCTTGGAATTTAGAATTAAATTCGAAACTTGTTTCAACACCTTTATCTCTATGTTTGAAAAGTAATTGTAATCCTGAACTATTTTTGGGTCCGCATGCAAAACACATCCCGTATTCGCTAAAATCATTAAGAGAAATTTTTCGATTGTTGTTACTAGTAGTCATCAAGACATCCTTATTTTATTCGAAATATTTTAAATTTTCGGGCAAATCTAGAATTGACCCTTTTTGTTCGGTAACGTAGGAAGCAATTGCACATGATTTTGATAGGATATGGTCTAATTCTAGATTCTTGAGTAAGCCTGCTGTAAATGTAGCAAAAAATGCATCTCCAGCACCTATCGTGTCTATTACATTTGATTTGGGAGGTAAAACACTTATAGTTCTTTGTTTATTTATTAGATTTACATTCTCATGCCCATTGGTAATTAAAATGGTATCTATATTATAGATATCTAATAATTCATACGGCGATGAAACTTTGAATAATCGCCTAGTATATTCAAATTCAATTTGGTTCATTTTGACAAAACTGGCATGATTTAAAGAATATTCGATAATTGCTTTAGTATGGTAATTTTTACGTAAGTTCAAATCAACCATGTTGCATTGGCTGATTTTTAGTCCAAGAAATTCTTTAAGAGAGTTTCGATTGAATTTAGTTCGCTGTGATAATGTTCCAAAATACAGAGACTGAGCTTTATAATCATTTAGGCCGGAAGGGAGTTTTATTTTATCCCACGCTACGTTTTCGTTTATGATAAATTCAGGGTCTTTTATAGTTCCAGTGATTTGTGCAGAACCTGTTTTTTTATTACTAATTGTGATTGAGGAAGAAATAAGTGAGTTTGAACTAATTTTTTCTAATGCTTTTTTACCAAGACTATCGGACCCTACTGAACTAATAAATAGAACTCTCATGCCAAGTTGTGACAAATACCATGAATAATTTAAAGCAGCTCCTCCAAGATGGGGTATATTGTTATAGATATCGTAAATTATTTCCCCGAAAACTATACAATCAAATGATTTAGTCTTATTTTCCATAAAAACCCTTATAATTACATTAACTTTCTACGAACACAAAATTAAAAAAGTGAACTATAAATCTGTATTTACACCACTTATTTGTAATTGTAAGTCGTATTTGAACTAAAACAACTATTGTTTTAGCATTAATTTGTATTAGAATAAACAAAATTCAGATAGGGGGAATTTCTATGCAGGCTTATTGTTTAAAATGCAGAGAGAAGAGAGAAATTAGTGATCCTCAGAGCGTAACATTGAAAAATGGACGACCTGCTACTCAGGGTAAATGCCCGAATTGCGGAACGAAAATATTCCGAATAGGAAAAAGCTAGTTAGTAAATTAGCCTGATTTTCGTTGAGGGAAAATTGTAGTATTAAAAGAAGGATTTGAACAGGGCTTC
>CAYPYC010000052.1:0-7053 GCA_964414905.1 uncultured Dehalococcoidia bacterium | reverse complement strand
CTCCTTCCCTACCAAACCTCATGTCTGCAAATAGCGTCTTAGAATCAACTATTCTGTCATGTACAACAGAATTATATGACATCATCAGGTATTGCGTTAACTCCGAATCTAAACGTCTATATACATGTTGATAGCTTTCATCATCAATAAGATTTTTCTGTTCTTGTGGGTCATCTCGCAAATTAAACATTAGGATCTCACCATTCGAATACTTGACTAGTTTCCAAGTGCCATCAAACACACACCATCCATCTGAAAGTAATCCAAATATCCGTTCACGGTTACAATTGTTTGATATTCCAAGACCAGGAAGAGGAATAGAATCCATGTGGTCTGGAACATCAAGGCCAACTAAGGATATTAATGTTGCAGTTATATCTTTAACTTCAACTAATTCATTACATGAAATACCTCCATCTTTGCCTGGAAGGCGTACCAACAAAGGTATATGCCAAGCACTTTCGTAAAAAGATGCTTTTCCTATCAGATTATGATCTCCTAAATAATCACCATGGTCAGTAGCAAAAACAATTATAGTATTATCTAATAATTTCTTTTCTCTTAAAGTAGAAATAATCTCCCCAACTTCGTAATCAATTTGTGATACCAATACAGCATAATGTGCTCTAATCTTTTTTTGGTTGTCTTCTATAAATTCTGAATAAACGATCCCGTCCCAAGGTTTGTTGTTGGCTTCAATACACGCTTGCCTCATTAATGGTGTATCTTCAGTAACCTCCGGTATAGAATTTGGCATATCATCAGAATCAAAAGTTTCTGGAAAATCCGGTGCTGGATCATAAGGACAATGGGGTCCTGGAAAACCTACCATCAGTGCAAATGGACCATCCGCTCCATTTTGATCAATAAACTTACATGCTTCACGTCCAACATATCTGTCTACTGAATGCTCCCAAGGAATACGGTTGATTACAGCGCCTTTATTGTCCTGATACCCATCATGTTCAGAACCATGCAGTTTACTTAAATTATTGGATTTCAAATAATTTGCATAGTCGTCTTTAATCTCTAGCCATCTTTTGTCTTCAGCTATCACCCTATATTGGTACCCATAATGAGCATCCCATGGGTAAAAATGCATTTTGCCTACTGCTGCAGTATAATACCCTTCATTTCCAAGAATCTCTGGCAAAGTTTGTATTCCTATTTGTCTGTAATCACTACGTAAAAAATGCTGATTGTCAGTAACTCCATTACGAATAGCATTCATGCCGGTCAACAAAGAAGTCCTAGCAGGAACACAAATTGGAGCAGCAGAGTAAGCCCTAGAATACTTAACCCCATTATTAGCTATCCAATCGATATTTGGTGTATCAATAAATTCGGCACCGTAGCAACTAAGAAAATCTGGCCTTAATTGATCAGGGAAAATAAATACAATATTTGGGTTTTCTGCGACCAAAATCTAATCTCCTTAATCGATTGTTATCACATCAATTACAACTGTTACATGTATATATCATAAGCAAAAATTATAACACCTAACCCTATAATACACTGCCAAGTATGGTTCCAATAAATAACCGGGTTTTGGCCAACGTAATGACTTTATTTATATATGGCTCTATTATATACAACAACTTATATTTCATTACTTAGGTAAAAACACAATGTCAACACAAAATAAATTCTTCAATATTGGGTTTGTCTCATCTCCGCACCCACATTCTGCATTCCACATAAAAACATTAGAACTTGTAGCTAGTATAAAAGAAATTCATCTGTGTTGTATTGAAGGTCAGGACTCAGAGGAATTTACGGCTTTATCAGGAAAGATTAAAACTACTTCGAATTCTTTAACCGACTTAATAAATAATGATCGAATAGATGCTTTGATTGTTTCAGTACGGAACGATCTTTGTGCTCCAATCCTTGAAATTGCGGCAAATGCAGGAAAACATGTTCTGTTTGAAAAACCAGGTGCAGTACATTCGAAAGATTTACAGAAACCATTTGAGATAGCAACTAAAAAACATTTGAACCTATCTGTAATGTTCCAAAATCGTTATTCCCCTGAAATCAAAGTACTGAAAAAACATGTTGATGACGGATATTTTGGAAGAATAATGAGCGCAGAAGCCAGGACAGTCACTTCACAAGTCCGATACAGAAATCCAGGACATTGGTTATTCAACAAAAAACAAAGTGGAAGCGGAATACTTAGTTGGCTAGCTTGTCACAGCATAGATTTATTATGTCATTTATTAAATGATCAAGTTGTTGAAGTAGCTGCGATGATTGATAATTTAAACGAAGAAAACCTAGAAGTTGAAGACACTGCCGTTCTCGCTTTAAAATTTTCCAAAGGAACTCTTGGATCCTTGCACGCCGGCTATCAACTTGCAGGAAGTCCTCCAGGTTATTCGGGCGGATTATATGACAGTCACTTTTCAATAAGAGGCACTTCTGGCTATGGAACTATACCTTCAAATAACAATACATATAAATTCTACAGTGAAACAGGCGATTTAGATTTAGCTGGAATACAAACTATAACATTTTCTCCAACCAATTCAGCAGCATATGGAGGAAAAGCAGGAGAATATTTTATTGAAAATTTCCTCAAATGCATTGACACAAATGAGATTTTTCAACCATCTATAGACTCAGCTATTAAGGTACTTAAAATTATAGAAGCAGCTTTGGAATCATCAAAAAACGGAAAAACAGTTAGAGTAAATCCAACTTAGGGTCAAAAAATCATGCATCATTCAATGCAAGCCGCAGTTTACAAAGGTAATCAAAAATTTGAAATAGAGACTTTATCTATACCTAAATTACAAACCAACCAAGTATTGATTAAAGTAAATTACTCAGGGATATGTGGTACAGACGTACATGCATTTCAATATGATATTGTTCCAGTTGGTACTGTTTTAGGCCATGAATATTCTGGAGACATAGTAGCATTAGGTCCAGATGTCAAAAAATTCAAAATAGGCGACAGAGTTATTGGCACCGGCGGAAATCCTCCCAAAAATCAAGGTCCTGGATTTCTTTGGAGAGAACGATTTAACTTCAGAACTATGGGCTATTCCAGCAACAAGAAAAGAGGATATGCAACCTATGTTGTAACAGATGATTGGGAACCAATTAAAATCCCAAAAAAAGTAACATACCTTCAAGCTGCGTTATGCGAACCATGCGGAGTAACAATTAGAGCAATGAGGTTGTCAAATTTTAAGTTCGGGGATACAGTGGCTATATTTGGAGGAGGACCTATGGGGATGCTTATGCTACAAGTAGCAAGGGCAGCTGGTGCAAGTAAGATCATAGCAACTGAAATATCACAAGCGCGAATAGATTCTTTATACAACATTGGTGCTGACAAAGTTATAAATCCACTAAAAGAAAATGTAGTAACCGCTATAGAAGATTTCACTGAAAACAAGGGGGTCGATATTGCTTTTGAGTGTGCAGGGGTTGGTGAAACTCTAGACCAAGCACTTAACTCGGTATCACACTCTGGTCAAGTGACGCTTGTGGCTTTATCATGGGAACCAATACCCATTACATCCGTAAATTGGGCCGGACGTGAAGTTAAAATGCAAACCACATTTGGTGCATGGCCGTTGGATTATAAACTAGCTCTTGATTTCATATCTAAAAATATAATCAATATAGACTCATTGGTAAGCAACAGCGCATACATTAATTTGGAAGATATACAACAGACGTTTGAATCTCTTATCAAACCTAAAAACGAACTAAAAGTTGTCATTGATATGAATTAGCTTCCAATCAAATTATCTAATTCCCCCGTTTATACATTGTTGGGAGTTTTTCTTAATGTTAAACTGAGCAGAATCTGTAATATGCTTATTGTCTCAACAGTTTTTATAAGCAAAAATTAATTTGAATATAAAATGAAACCCAATGTATTGTTCATTAACGTTGATCACTGGAACGGTAGACTGATTGGCTCTTTGGGCCACCCTACGGTACTAACGCCAACATTAAACCAATTGATTGATAATGGGATAGCCTATACAAATGCCTACTGCACTACTCCAAGCTGTATTCCAGCGAGAAGAGAAATCATGACTGGAACTTTTTCTCCTACCCACGGAGACAGGGTGTTTAACGAACGGTTGCCAATGCCAGATTTACCTACTATGCCGCAGCTTTTGAGTGAAGCTGGATATCAAACATTCTCTGTAGGCAAACTACACGTTTATCCACAAAGAGACAGAATAGGATTTGATGATGCCCTTTTAAACGAAGAAGGAAGGCATCATTTAGGTATTACGAAAGACGATTACGAAATGTTTTTAGCAGAGAGTGGCTACGCAGGACAAGAGTATGCCCACGGTCAAGGAAACAACGATTACACGACTAGAACATGGCATTTACCCGAGTATTATCATCAAACAAACTGGACTGTAAGGGAAATGAGCAAATATATCGTACGCCGTAATCCTGAAAAACCTTCATTATGGCATATGTCCTTTTCAGCACCACACCCGCCATTGGTACCATTATCTGAATACATGGATTTATATAGAGATATAGGAATCGACATGCCGCACACCGGTGAGTGGGCATTAAATCATGACAAATTACCCTTCGCTTTAAAAAACAGAAGATTAAACAGCACTTCTTATTCTGATAAAGAAATCGAATTAGCAAGAAAAGCTTTTTACGCCATGTGCACCCATGTGGACCACCAAATCCGTCTTATACTCGGTCTACTTAGAGAAGAGAACATACTTGACAACACAATATTAATATTCACATCTGACCACGGTGACATGCTAGGTAATCATGGTCAATTCATGAAAGATATCTTCTATGAAGAATCTTCAAAAATACCTCTTATTCTTGTTCCACCAGCAGATATGGACATAAAAACAGGTTTGCATGATAAAAGACTGGTTACTCAGGCCGATATACTACCAACACTTCTTGACCTTTGCGAACTTGATATACCTAAAACCATAGAGGGAGAATCACTAATAAGAGAACCAAAACGAAAAATAATATATGGAGAACATTGGGAAGGAGCGATGGCTAGTAGAATGATAAGAGATTCTCAATATAAATTGATATACTACCCTGCTGGTAATATAAGACAACTTTTTGATATAAGTAACGACCCAGATGAAATGACAGATTTATCACAAAGTGACTCCCATAAAAAAATCTTGAATCAATTGACCAATGAGTTGATTAAACGTTTATATGGAAACGACTTAGATTGGATAAATAAAGGAAACCTTGAAGGCATAAAAATCAATTCAAGTCTACAGGATGATGGCTTTGGCAATGTACCTACTGGAACGAAAAGAGGTCTAGGAGGACAAAGAGGATTACGGTTAAAATGATATGGTAAATAAATTAAAACCTTGCTGCCTTCCCTCTAATCACACTTCCAAAGAAAATCTTATATCAAACTTAGATTTTGAACCTAAATCAAATTTAGACACTAGCGACATGGTACTTATTGGGGGTTCTTTCCTTATGGGCACCAGTGACCCTGAACAATTTCCATTAGACGGGGAAAGTCCAGTACGTGAAATTAATATAAATAATTTTTACATAGACACTAAAACCGTAACCAACCGTGAATTTAAAGTGTTTATCGATAAAACCGGCTACAAAACTGATGCTAACAAATTTGGTTGGTCTTTTGTATTTCATAAATTTATTTCTAGACGAACCTCATCTCAAGTAACTGAAGCAGTCTCTGGCGCTGAATGGTGGAGAAAAGTTGAAGGTGCCTCTTGGAACCACCCAGAAGGACCGGGATCCAACATAAAAAAAAGAATGGATCATCCAGTAGTACACGTATCATGGAACGATGCAATGTCTTATGCTAATTGGATTGGCAAAAGACTTCCTACAGAAGCTGAATGGGAATTTAGTGCAAGAGGTGGTATGGAACAAAAAAACTATCCGTGGGGAGATAGTTTAACACCTGATGGCATACATAAATGTAATATTTGGCAAGGCGTATTCCCAAACAAAAACACGAAATCAGATGGATATGAATCTACGGCACCCTCAATATCATTTGAACCTAACGGTTACGGGATTTACAATGCATCAGGAAATGTTTGGGAATGGTGTAATGACTGGTTTACTACTAACCATATTAACAATGGTCAAATACAAACTAACCCCAAAGGCCCCAAAACCGGCACAACAAAAGTAACTAAGGGTGGGTCATACTTATGTCACGACTCCTATTGCAATCGCTACCGTGTTTCAGCAAGAACAGCTACAACTCCAGATACATCAACTGGTCATACTGGTTTTAGATGTGCCGTCAGCATTTGAAACATGCTTGAGCACAAACATTCTATGCGCAAATAAATATAATGGAGAAATATAATGGATAATACAAGTTATAGTACTGCAGGATTTAGAAACAAATCTGTTTTGGAAGCTTTAGATTCAATACAAAAGTCAGGTTATCCATCTGTTGAAATTGGATGTGGTTCCCATGTAGACCATCCATTAAAAAACAAGGAACTTAACGATTTTAACAAAGAATTAAATACCCGCAATCTTAAAGCTAGAAGTATTCATGCCCCTTCAGGATTAACAACACTAGGTGCAACAACAGAAGAATGGCGCATTAAAGAAGTGAATACACTAGAATCATTTATAATTGTAGCATCAGATATTGGCGCTTCTGACATGGTAATACACCCAATTCCAAACCCAATATTTGTACCAGAACCAGATAATCCAAATAACCCTCCGATAATGGAAAAAGCCGTAATAAGGTCACTCGATTATTTGATACCTATAGCTGAAAAGTACGGGGTCAGGATGAATCTCGAAAATTTACCATATCATTGTAACTACCCCTACCGGTCTATGAAAGAACTCCGTTTGCTAGTTGATCAATATCCAGCAAATCAGCTCGGATTAATTCTAGATACAGGACACGTTGGAGTAATGGGAAATGAAATAGTAGAAGAAATGCAATCAAAATTTAGTGCTGGTGAATCGTTAACTAATGTAGATGGCGATAATATAGATCAAACTTTAGCAGATCTTCAAGATAAATACGCATCGATTTTA
>CAYPYC010000051.1:0-7061 GCA_964414905.1 uncultured Dehalococcoidia bacterium | reverse complement strand
GTGTGTTATGTGTGTATGTTCATCCATGGCGTTTTTTCATGATATGATTTAAGTCTTAAGGTAGCAAGCTCTGAAAAATGATTTGTTAACAAGTTTTTAATGCAACTAACCTCATTATCCTTTTTGGAAGTGAAAGAATCCCTAATAATTTGTGATTGAAAGGAGAACTCTTTGAAAGAATTTGACCCTATAATAGTGATTTGTGTAGATGGGCTTGACCCAGAATATTTGGATGTGATTGATACGCCTAATATAGATAACCTGATTCAAAAAGGATTTTATTGTATTGGCAGGTCAATGTGGCCTTCGGTAACTAATGTAAACAACGTTTCAATACTTACTGGGAAATATCCAAGCAGTCATGGCATATGTTCCAATTACAGGTACGTTCAAGATACAGGAGAAGAAATTTATATGGAATCTAGTGAATATATTTTGTCTCCTACAATATTTACTATGGCTAAAGAAAAAGGAATTAATACTCTTTTAGCTACTTCTAAAGATAAGTTGAGGACTCTTTTAGGTAAAGATGCTACTAATGTGATTTCTTCGGAACAGCCTGACGACTGGATTATAACCGAATTAGGAAAGCCTCCAGAAATATATTCACTAGAAGTAAATGCTTGGACTATAAAAGCAGCCAATGCAGCAATTAACAAATACAAGCCTCGATTTGCCTATATAACTACCACCGACTATGCAATGCATAAATTCGCACCTGAAAATCGCGAGTCGAAATTACATTTGCAAATGATTGATTCTGAAGTTGGTAATTTAGTGAGAAAATATGCAAATGCAACTATCATGATAAGTGCTGATCATGGCATGTCGGCGAAAACGAATTTGGTTGATTTGGGCAAAATTCTTGCCGAAAAAGGGTTCAAAAATCATTCGGTCCCCATAATTAAAGATAAATATGTAGCGCATCACGCTAACCTTGGAGGCGGATATATTATTTATTTAGAAGAAATATATGTAAATAAAGCCATAGACATTTTAAATAGAGTTCCGGGCGTCGATACTGCACTTTCTAGGGAGGATGCGGTAAATAAATTCCATTTGAACGCAGACAGAATAGGACAAATAGTTGTCACTGCCAACAAAGATACTGTATTTGGCAATACGGATGAAATAGATTTGCCGACTGGCTTGAGATCTCATGGTTCTGAACATGAAAGAGAAGTGCCCATTATTGGTTACAATTTGCAAAACAAAGAATTTGAATTTTGCGAAAATCGAGATGTCGGCAGATATGTTATTAATGAATTAGAGCTTTAGAGGTAACTCCCTCTTTTTTACAGATTATGTGGTTTTCAAAATGCCTTCATCATCATTGCTGCTAAATAGCCGGCACCAAAGCCGTTATCGATATTAACAACGCTTATTCCAGGCGCACATGAATTTAACATTGAGAGCAAAGCGGACAAACCATCGTAGGAAGATCCGTACCCTGTGCTTGTTGGAACTGCAATTACGGGAACGTCTACCAATCCACCAACAACCGAGGCTAATGCACCTTCCATACCTGCAACAACAATAATAACACTGGCTTTTTTAATTTTGGGCAAGGTTGTGAGCAACCTATGGATTCCAGCAACCCCTACATCAAAATGAGTCTCTGGATCTAAACCCATAATTTGGGCAGTTATAAGCGCTTCTTTTGCAACTGGCATATCGGATGTTCCTGCAGTCAATATAGAGACGCCTTTTAACGGTGCTTTGCTAGGGTTTTTGTCGATAGTTATTGTTTTAGCCATTTCGTCAAAATTAGCTTCATTAAAGTAGGGCTCTATTTTTTTGAAGACTTCACAAGATGCTTTAGTAACTAATATTTTATCAGTTGTTGCTGTTAAAGCTTTAATAATTTCTAGGATTTGATTTGCTGATTTACCTTTGCCGTAAATCACTTCAGGGAAGCCTTTTCTAAGAGCCCGATGATGGTCAACTTTAGTATGAACAATATCTTCGTATGGAAATAAAGATAGAACATCTTCAATTGCTTCTGAAGTTATTTTGCCGTCCTTAAATTCATCGAGTAAATGCCTGAGCTGTATTTTATCTATTTTTACACCTCTCAAAGGATATTAACTTGATTATACTATCTTGACACTGGCGATTAAAATTGATGATATGATGAGTTGAATCAAAATAAGTGAATTTAAAAAAATAGACATAATGGAAGTTCAATTTAAAGACGTAAACCTTAAAAGAAAATATGATTCGCTTGCTCAAACTATGCGTTCAATGGAATCAACGATAGTTGCATATTCGGGAGGGGTAGATAGTACTTTGGTGGCAGCAGTAGCACACGAGAATTTAGGGCATAAAGCTGTTATTGTTACGGCAAATTCTGCTAGTTTGGCCCCAAGTGAGTTTAATGAGTTATTAAAAATAGCCACGCAATCAAATTTTAATCATAGGGTTATTTATACTAAAGAAGTCCAAACGTCTCAATATAAGGAAAATACTCCACAACGATGTTATTTTTGCAAGGAAGAACTTTATACGGAACTGAAAAAACTTGCATCAGATGAAGATATACCCTGGATTGCTAATGGTACTAATGTTGATGATTTAGGAGATTTTCGGCCTGGGTTAAAAGCAGCCAAGGATTTTATGATTAGAAGTCCGTTGGTAGAAGCTGACATCAACAAAAACGAAGTTCGGGCAATAGCTAAGGAAATAAAAATATCTAATTGGGATAAGCCTGCTCAGGCCTGTTTGTCTTCTAGGGTTGCTTATGGGATCAAGATAACGGAGGGGATTTTAAATAGAATTTCTACAGCTGAAGAGCATGTGAAGCATTTTGGAATAGATCAAGTTAGAGTAAGGCACCATGGAAACCTAGCAAGAATTGAAGTTCCAAAACAACAAATACCTGTTCTGTTGGATCAAAATAACAATCAAAAGATAACAGAAAAATTGAAGGAATTAGGATACGTTTACGTTACTGTAGATCTACAAGGGTTTAGATCAGGTAGTATGAATGACCAATTAGGTAAGAAAAGCCTTCAATAAAATGGTTTATGTATGAGATTAAATGGCAAAGTGTCAATAATCACCGGAGCATCTCGGGGACTAGGTTTAGATATAGCTAGGCTATTCGCAACTAATGGATCTAAAGTGGTCATAACGGATATAAATGACAGTGATGGTCTGCTGGAAGCAAAAAAAATTCAAAGCCAAGGAAGTCAATCTTTTTATTCCCACCTGGATGTTACATCCGGGCCAGACTGGACTCGTTTGGTAGCTGAAGTTATTAAGAAATATGGAAGAATTGATATATTGATCAATAATGCAGGCGTATACCATAGAGGGAATCTGGAAACTACTAAAATATCAGATTGGAACAGAGTCTTTAGTGTAAACGGAAAAGGTGTTTTCATAGGAACCAAAGCCGTTTTACCTCAAATGAAGAAACAGGGTAAAGGCTCTATAGTATCCATATCTTCAATAGCTGGCATTATTGGTTCAAAGCAGTCCGTTGCGTATAATTCAGCGAAGGGTGCAATAAGGATTTTTACCAAATCTGTAGCTGTTCAATATGCCGGTTACGGGATTAGAGCAAATACAATACACCCAGGCCCTATGGAAACGGAAATGTTGAATGAGTTATTTACAAACAAAGAAGAGACTGAAGGCCGAAGAAAAGGAATTCCATTGGGTCGATTTGCTAGTGTAAGAGATGTTTCGAACGGAGTGCTTTTTTTAAGTTCTGATGAGGCTTCTTTAGTTACAGGAAGTGAATTAGTGATTGATGGTGGTTGGACCGCTCAGTAAAGATAAAATTGATGGTTAATATAGGGAGGATTAGATGGTAGAAGAAAATGGGGTTTACGAAAAACTGACCACAAAATCGCAAGCCATGAACATTGAAGCCCAAAACTACTTGCCTGGAGGTAGTTCAAGGGCCGCAGCCTACTTTGAACCCTATCCTTTCTTTGCCGATAAAGCTGATGGCCATTATATTTACGATGTTGATGGCAACCAATTTCTTGATTTTATGTTAAACGCAACAACGCATATTTTAGGCCATAATAACCCTGTAGTAGCTAAAGCGGTTGAAAAGCAGATAAAAAGAGGATTAAGTTACGGAGTGCCTACAGAAGCGCAAATTAAACTAGCTAGAATGATTTGCGACAGAGTTGAGTCCGTTAACAAAATCAGATTTACAAATTCAGGAACTGAAGCAACCCTCAATGCCATAAGATTAGCTCGGGCATATACTGGGCGACACAAAATAGCGAAAATAGAAGGCGGCTATCATGGCACCCATGAGTATGTGAGCGTAAGTGTCTCTAACGATATATCGACAGAGGATAAAAATGACTTTTCCGGAGTACCTGAATGGCCGGGCCAACCACCTTCGGTATTACAAGATGTTCTTGTCTTTCCCTATAATAATGTTCCTGCAGTTGAAAATCTTATTGCGAAGCATGGTGATGAACTAGCTTGCATAATTTTAGAGCCTGTATTTTCTAATATTGGATATGTCCCTGCATCTCAACAATTTATAACTAAACTTAGAGAGGTTACTCGTAAAAGAGGGATATTATTGATATTTGATGAAGTACAAAGTTTCAGGCTTTCACTGGGTGGTGCACAAAAGGTTTCCGGAATTGTCCCTGATTTAACAACCTTTGGCAAAATAATAGGAGGCGGAATGCCGGTGGGTGCATGGGGAGGCAGGGATGAGTTAATGGAACTATATGATCCAGTGTCGGGGCCAGTGATAGAACATTCAGGAACATTTAATGCTAACCCTATGACAATGGTTGCAGGTGAAGCAACATTAAACCAATTGACAACCGAAAAATATATCAAACTGAATGAGATGGGAAGCCGAGTTAGAAACGAGCTGCAAACCGTTTTTGATGAACTCGAGGTCCCTGCACGGGTCACCGGTACAGGCTCTTTATTTGGAATGCATTTTTCGAATCATGATGTAGTTGATTATAGGACTATGAAATTAGCGAACCAGAAAATGAAACAAGCAATGTTTAAAGGGATGTTAGATAGAGGGATATTGCTTTTTGGTAAATGTACAGGTGCATTAAGTATTGCTACTGGCGAAATTGAGATAGAGCAATTAATTGACGGTGCAAGGCATGTTGCATCAACCACTCTCAAAAACATGGCTGAGTAAAATTAAATTTAGACCCCTTTAAATTTAGGGTTTCTATGTTCGATGAAGGCGGACATCCCTTCTTGATAATCAGATGTATCAAAGGTTTCGAAAGGCAAAGATTTTTCTTTTGCAGATAAATTAGACAAGCTTGGATTGTCTAATACTATTTTCATGATTTGTTTATGCTTCTTGTGTGATAAAGGAGCAGTTTTTGAAATAGCTTGAGCCAATTCTGAAACGTAATCATCAATTGTGTCTAAACTCTTGATCTCGTTAATTAAACCAACCTTTAAAGCTTGTTTAGAATCCAATCTTTTGCCGGAATATAATAAATAGGAAGCTGTACCTTTTCCAACAATTTGGATAAGTCTTTTCATTTCACCGTAACCTATTAATATCCCTAATTTGGAGACAGGTATTGCGAAAACACTTGTATCTGAGCCAATTCGAATATCTGTTGTCATTGCAAGTTCGCATCCGCCACCGAAGCATAAGCCTTTAATCAGGCTGATAGTAGGATACGGAATTGATTCAATTGCGTTAAGAGCTCCATCAAACACAGCCGCGTATTTTTCAGCAGAAGTTTTGTTGTAACGAGTGTTCAAAAAATCCTTAATATCTGCGCCGGATGAAAAACACTTATCACCTGTGCCTTTGAATATAGCTGCTCTTATATCTTTAGATTTTGCTATATCTATACAGGCTTGTTGTAGGTCATGCCATCCGTTATAGTCGATGGAGTTGAGGCTTTGAATATTCTCTATTGTTATAGTAGCTATGCTGGTATCAATAGAAAGATTTATTTTTGTTGGCAATTAGTCACTCCGTATATTCAAATGAAAAGTAACGATTATTTAGTGAGATTCAGTTAATTGAATAGCCCCCGTCAACTATTATCGAGGTGCCGGTGACATAATCTGAAGCATGGCTACTCAAAAATATAGCTGCGCCTGCTATGTCGTCGGGTTCACCCCAGTGCCCCCGAGGGATCCTTTGCTTGATTTCAAGGTAACGCTTCATTCTTGTGGTTTTATAAGTTTCGGTTAAGTCAGTATGTATCCAACCTGGAAGAATAGAATTTACCTGTATGTTTCGATTAGCCCATGCTATCGCCAAGCTTTTAGTTAGTTGGACTATACCTCCTTTACTAGCAGAATATGGAGAAACCCAATCACTGCCAAAGATAGAGGTCATTGACCCTATGTTGATTATCTTGCCTCCGCCTGATTCAACCATTAGATTGTAAGCTTGTTGGCAACATAAATGGGCGCCAGTAAGGTTGGTGTTAATCACGTCATTCCATTCCTCTAAATTGTACTCTTGAGGCATTTTCCTGATAGCAATACCCGCGTTATTTACTAAGATATCTAGTCGTCCAAACTTATCATTAGTTTCGCCAAACGCTTTGGTGACGGAGTCCTTTTGTGTAACATCGATTTCCACAGAAACTGCTGAAATTGCTAAATCAGTAAGTTTTTTGGTAGCCTGTTCTGATTTGTTGCGGTTTCTGCCCGCAACAATGATTTTGGCTCCTGCTTGCCCTAGGCCTTTAGCTATTGAAAAGCCTATCCCGCCGTTTCCGCCAGTGATTAATGCGACTTTATCAGTAAGTTCAAATAACGCTTTGGTCAATGTCACCCCTCTAATTGTTGGCAGAATCCGGTATTATAACGAGATGGTCGTCAACTACTGATAGTTTAACCCTTTGATTGATTTTAAATTGCTGCACATATTCTCTTGGTATTTGCATTCTTCCGGCACGGTCAAGAAGTGTATAGTTTGCGTATGTGGCTTCTTTATCTGGGGATGGAGCAAATGATTTTTCTGTCAGATTAAGGTTGATTATTTCTGACGAAGCCTTTCCGTCTCTGATAGTAACAACACGAGGTACTTGGTGCATGATTTCAGGGTCATGAGTCACAATTACTAGAGT
>CAYPYC010000050.1:0-7196 GCA_964414905.1 uncultured Dehalococcoidia bacterium | reverse complement strand
GTTAAAGAGGGGGATGTTGTAAAGGTTAAGATTGTCAGCATAGATGTAGATAAAGAAAGAATAGGATTAAGTATAAAACAGGTTGACGAATATTTTGAAGCCGAATCACAAATAGATGAATTTGGATAGGAAATTTGTTAATATCATGAGTAAGGTGATGTTTTATGACTAGTAGTAGCAGGTTTGAAAAATTTTCTGAAAGAGCTAGGCGAGTGCTATCTTATGCCCAAGAAGAAGCTCAAAGATTCGAAGATAATTATATTGGTACCGAGCATGTACTTCTTGGATTGGTAAGAGAGACTGAAGGCGTAGCTGCTCGTGTGTTGATTAACTTGGGAGTCGAATTAGATAAAATAAAATCAGCTGTTGAATTTATTATTGAAAGACAAGAGAAAGGCTCAAGTAAAGAGATAGGCTTAACCCCCACCTCGAAAAAAGTTATAGAGTTAGCGGTTGATGAAGCTCGTCGTCTTGGTCATCATTATATTGGCACTGAACATCTTTTAATAGGTTTGATGCGGGAAGGAGATGGAGTTGCTGCAGGGGTGCTAGAAAGCCTTGGAATAAATTTAGATAAATTGAGAGAAGAAACTAGTCGTGTACTAGTGCAGAGAACTCCAAAACCAAAACCTGTAAACCCTAAGGCTACTGGTCGTACTCCAACATTAGATCAACTTGGTATCGACTTAACTGTTGTGGCTAAGGAAGGCAAATTAGACCCAACTGTGGGTAGAGATCAGGAAATAGAAAGAGTAACCCAAATATTAAGTAGACGTACAAAGAACAATCCAGTTCTTGTAGGTGAACCTGGAGTTGGCAAGACAGCTATAGTAGAAGCTTTAGCTCAGCGGATAGCTGATAAAGATGTGCCAATAACCTTAAAAGGGAAACGATTGGTAACTTTGGAGATGGGTTCTTTAGTAGCAGGTACTAAATATAGAGGTGAATTTGAAGAACGGTTGAAGAAGGTGGTCGAAGAATTAAAATCAGCAGGGGACTGTGTTTTATTTATCGATGAAATTCATACTATGGTGGGTGCTGGAGCTGCTGAAGGGGCTGTGGATGCGGCGAATATTTTGAAGCCGTCCTTAGCTCGTGGAGAACTACAATGTATAGGAGCGACTACTTCAGATGACTATCGTAAATATATTGAAAGAGATCCGGCACTAGAAAGAAGATTTCAACCGGTAAATGTAAAGGAACCCAACATTGAAGACACCGTTGATATATTGAAAGGAGTAAAAGGAAAATATGAAGAGCATCATCAACTTGATATTAGTGAAGATGCTGTAATAGTTGCAGCAAATATGGCTGCAAGATATATATCCGACCGATTTATGCCTGATAAAGCTATCGATTTAATCGATGAAGCTGCTTCTAGGGTCAGAATCAATTTTGGAACTATACCAAAACCTTTAAAAGAAGCCTTGAAAGCATTGGATTCATTAAAAATGCAAAAAGATGAAGCGATAGTGGAAAAACAATATGAACAAGCTGCTGAATTAAGGGATAAAGAAGTGAAATTAGTTGGAAAAATAGAATCCCTGGAGAAGGATTGGCAAGATAAACAAAAAGCCGAAATGCCTTTAGTAGATGCAGAACATATTGAAGAAGTTGTTAGTATGTGGACGGGGATTCCATTAAAAAGATTATCTTCTACTGAGACTCAAAGACTTATAAATATGGAGTCCGAAATAAAGGAAAAAGTGGTTGGTCAAGATGAAGCCATAGTTGAAGTGTCAAAAGCGGTAAGAAGAGCACGATCAGGATTGAAAAGTCCAAAGCGTCCAGTTGGAGTATTTATCTTTTCGGGTCCCACAGGAGTAGGAAAAACCTATTTGGTCCAAAAATTGTCTGAATTTATTTTTGGAAGTGAAGATTCTGTGATAAGGCTAGATATGTCTGAATTTATGGAAAGACATTCTGTAGCAAGATTAGTTGGCGCACCTCCTGGATATGTTGGTTATGATGAAGGTGGTCAATTAACTGAAGCTGTAAGAAAAAAATCATATTCTGTAATACTTTTAGATGAGATAGAGAAAGCTCATCCAGAAGTATTTAACATATTGTTGCAAATTTTTGATGATGGGCATTTAACTGATGCTAAGGGTAGAAGAGTAGATTTCCGTAATACTATAGTGGTAATGACTAGTAACATAGGTTCTGATTTGATAAATCAGGATCAAAGTTTAGGCTTCTCAACCAAGATTCAAGAAGATGAAGAGGAACAAGCTACATATAAAAGAGTGAAGGCAAATGTTTTAGATGAAATAAAGAAGTTTTTCCGTCCTGAATTTCTTAATAGGATTGACGGCACCGTGGTGTTTCATGCGCTTAGTAAATCGCATATGAAAGAAATTGTAGATTTGATGTTAAATGAAGTTTCGGCTGGTTTATTTGAAAAAGCAATAACATTAGAAGTCACCGATAAAGCTAAAGAATGGTTGGCTGATAAAGGGTATGATCCTCATTTTGGAGCAAGGCCTCTACGCAGGATGATACAGGACCATGTAGAAGATAAATTGTCTGATGCAGTTTTGGCAGGTGAATTTAATCCTGGAGATACTGCTGTTGTTGATTTGAATAATGATGAGATTCAGGTAACTTCTGAGTCACCTTTGCCTGTAGCTCCTAAACAAAAAACTTGATTTAATCAATAACTCGAAATTATTCATTTATCTTTACAAATTCGGTGATGTTGTTGAAAATTCTTGTGGTTTTTTATTGCAACCGTTATTTGTAGTACTAAAATTAATAGTTGTCCTATGCCAGTATTCCAATATAAATGTACCAATTGCGATCGGGTTGCACTCAAATATGAGGGTAGGTGTTCAAATTGTCGTGAATGGGGTAGTTTGGAAGAGATCATTATAAACAACAATTCTAATTTTACGCTCGAATCAGATAACCCTCCTCCTACCTTGGAATTATCAAAAGTAGATGATAGAGAAGATTCTAGGTATGAATTTTCTTCAAAAGAACTGAACATGGTTTTTGGAGGTGGCTTAATCCCTGGTAGTGTTACGCTGATTGCTGGTGATCCTGGAGTGGGTAAATCAACTTTACTTCTGAAAATATCAAACCAAATTTGTTCTGAAACTAATAAAGTAGCATATATATCTGGAGAAGAATCTACGGTTCAATTGAAGTCGAGATCCAAACGTTTGGGTATAATCGGTACAAATATGTATGTTTTAGAAACTTCTTCAATTAATCATATTTTAAATCAGCTAAACGAATTAAATCCCAAAGTTGTAGTAATAGATTCTGTAAATACATTGTACGACGAGACTGTTGAATCCCCGGTAGGGAGTATTAACCAACTTAAGAGTTCTGTAAACTTGATTACACGCTGGTCTAAAAGCAAAAATACTCCGGTAATATTAGTAGGACATGTTACTAAAGGAGGTGATATTGCTGGTCCAAAGGTGCTGGAACATATGGTTGATACTGTTATGTACATGGAAAGTGAACGTTTAGGCTTGAATAGGATATTGAGGTCCATTAAGAATAGATTTGGTCCAACTAATGAAATAGCAATTTTCACAATGGATAAAAACGGTTTGAACGAGCTAGAAGATCCAAGCAAAGCGTTTCTTTCAGATATAAATGCGAATCATATAGGGTCAAGTATGATAATTGCATTGCAAGGCACGAGACCTATAATTGTAGAAATACAAGTTTTGACAAGTAAATCCTATTCTCCTGTGCCACGAAGAATTTCTACTGGAGTTGATTTAGAACGTATATTGTTGTTGACTACCGTATTGAATAGGAAATTGGGTTTGAAGATTGCTTCACAAGATTTAATAGTTAATGTTACCGGAGGATTTAAAGTTACCGAAACAGCTGGCGATTTGGGTATATCGATGGCTATAATTTCAAGTTTGCTAAATGAGCCTTTAACGTCTCATTTAGCTATAATTGGAGAGATAGGATTGGCTGGAGAAATCAGGGAAGTACCTTACATGGGGAAAAGAATTAATGATGCGATTAAGTTAGGTTTCAAAAGAGTACTAGTTCCGAATTATACCGCCAAAGATGTTGTAGATGTTGAGACGAAATCCATAGATATAATACGGGTAGGTACTATATATGAAGCAGCTAGAGCCATATTTCCCGCAAAATTTTTGAATGGTGTTGTGTAGTGGAAATAACTCAGAGGTGCGCATATATAAGAGCTATTGGAGGAATTTCAGGTGATATGCTTCTTGGTGCTTTGATAGATGTGGGAGCGGACATAGATTTTATAAAAGAACAATTAAATTCTTTGAATTTAGGAAAAATAGAAATAGAATTTTATAATGGAAGTCGGAAAGGAGTATCAGGTATAGGATTGTCTCCATTAGGACAAGATTTAGAATCAAAGGCGTATACTTTTAAACAATTTATCGAAATCATCAAGAGTTCAAAGCTAACTGAACAAGTTTATGAGAACGTTTTATTAACATTCAACAATCTACTTAAAGCTGAACAAAAAGTACATGGTGAAGAGGATGTTGAATTACATGAATTAGGTTCAATTGATACCATGATTGACATTGTGGGTGTGGTATCTGGTTTTGAATCGCTTAAAATAGATAGAATATTTTGTTCTGTTTTACCTAGTGGTCATGGATTTATTAAATCTGGTCACGGATTGATGCCTATACCTGCACCAGCAGTTATGGAATTAATTAAGATGGCAAACGCTCCTCTATTTACCCATAGCGGTGAATTATATGATTCGATAGAAATGATTACTCCAACCGGGGTTGCTCTAGCTACATCTTTGGCTGAATTTTCTGATCCAATGATGACAGTAAGCAAGACAGGTTTTGGTTTGGGTACAAGAGATGTTGAGATATATCCTAATGTAGTATCCATTTGGACAGGAAAGTTTATTTCCAACTTAGAAAGCAATGAATATTCATTACTTGAAACTAATATAGATGATATGAGTCCTGAAATAATTGGATATGTTCGAGAAAGATTGTTTGAATTAGGTGTTTTAGACGTTTGGACAGCATCTATTTATATGAAAAAAAATAGGCCTGCAATTCAAATATCTTGTATTTTACCCGCTGAGCTTGAGAAAAAAATAACGTATTTTCTTTTAGAGGAAACGAGTACATTTGGTGTTAGAGCGAGAAAAATGCTGCGTTATGAAGCGGGCAGGGAAATACAAAAAATTGAAACCGAAATTGGTGATATAAACGTTAAATTAAAAATTATTGACGGGAAAGTGATTAACGTTTATCCAGAATATGAGGATTGTAGGCTAATTGCAATTGATAAAAAGATCCCATTGCAAAAGGTTATGCAGATAGTGCAGATAGAAGGGAATAAACTATTGGATTAAAAGATATATAATCTTAAATAATTAGTTTTATGTCCCTTGGTGAAATGATAAAATCTAAAAAGAATTATGAATATTACTCAACTATCAGGTATATAAATTGACAGTCAACTCAAAATTCGTTTATATGGATCATGCGGCAACCACTCCTATAAGAGAAGAGGTTTTAGAGCAAATGATTCCATATATGAAGGAATATTATGGGAATCCATCAAGCATATATACTTTAGCTCAGGAATCAAGACGTGCTGTAGATGAATCAAGAGAAAATGTTGCTCATTTGATAGGAGCAAGAACCAGAGATGTTATATTTACATCTGGTGGTACCGAGTCAGATAATGCGGCATTAAAAGGAACAGCTGCAGCGTTGCGTTCTATGGGTAATCATATAATAACTAGCAGTATCGAACATCACGCA
This sequence comes from uncultured Dehalococcoidia bacterium, assembly GCA_964414905.1. Classification (GTDB taxonomy): domain Bacteria; phylum Chloroflexota; class Dehalococcoidia; order Lucifugimonadales; family OSU-TB39; genus OSU-TB39. The sequence continues at coordinate 1,440 of CAYPYC010000050.1, read as the reverse complement.
GTGTTGCATGCGTGTCAACAATTAGAAGATTTAGGGTTTGAGGTTTCATATTTGCCAGTTGATAAATATGGTTTAATCAATCCGGATGATGTAGGAAGAGCTATTAAAAAGAATACTATATTAACGAGCATAATGATGGCTAATAATGAAATAGGGTCTATTCAACCTATTAAAGAAATTGTTCAAGTAGTGAAAGCAAGAGCAACCCAACTCTCAACTAATATCCTAGTACACACAGATGCAGTTCAAGCTGTGGGTTCAGAGGAAGTTGATGTGAATGAATTAAAAGTAGATTTGCTTAGCCTTAGTGCTCATAAGTTTTATGGGCCCAAAGGGATAGGTGCATTATATATTCGCAGAGGCACTCCTTTTGAACCATTGATAGTTGGAGGAGGACAGGAAAATCAACGTAGATCAGGTACTGAAAATGTAGCTAATATAGTAGGTTCTTCCTTTGCTTTATCTTTGGCTTTAGAAAATTTATCTACTACGAAAGAATTGTGTAAAAAATTGCGAGATGAAATAATATCCAGGATTTTAGAAAGCATACCTAATACTACGTTAAATGGTCATCCAACAAAAAGATTGGCAAATAACGCAAATATATCGTTTCATGGATTAGAAGGAGAATCGATTCTGTTAGGTTTGGATTTAGATGGGATTTCTGCATCAAGTGGAAGTGCTTGTACTTCAGGTTCATTAGAACCTTCACACGTTTTATTAGCTACTGGCCAATCTGCAGAAATTGCTCAAAGTAGTGTTAGATTTTCTCTTGGTTATAAAAATACCAAAGAGGATGTTGATTATTTGTTGTCGATAATAGTTCCCCTTGTAAAGAGATTAAGGGAATTTTCTTCGGTTTCGGTTTGAAAAAATTATTGTTCGGAGGTGAAATATGAGTAGTCCTGTTAATGTAACAGAACAAACTTTTAATGAAGAAGTTTTAGCGTCAGAAGAACCTGTAGTGGTTGATTTTTGGGCAGAATGGTGTGGCCCTTGTAAGATGATTGCTCCTATAGTGGAAGAATTAGCACAAGAATATGATGGCAAAATTAAATTTGCTAAGATTGATGTAGATTCTAATCCAAACCTAGCTAGCAACTACGGCATTAGAGGTATACCTAATCTTACTATATTTGAAAAAGGTGAAGTGGTTGGTCAATTAATAGGTGTACAGCCAAAAGCTACTATAAAAAAACGATTGGATGAAAGTATTTCATGAGAATGAATATTTATAATTTATGTTCTTATTAAGTATTTAAAAAAGATTCTAAAAGATTTTCAAAATTTGGAGGTATTTGAGGTCCGAACGGATTGAACCTAATTCCAAAAACCCAATTGTGTTCATCGCTTTCAAATACTTCAACAATACCATTATCTACGGAATAGCAACTTGCTCTCAGAGCGTTAGATTTTTCAGTGACTGATATCCCGTAAGAA